>CALUVP010000152.1 GCA_944324215.1 Candidatus Gastranaerophilales bacterium
ACACTCAGTCAAAACCTACTGATACTCAGCAAAAGACTTTGGCGGATTTTTATCCGGTAACTCCTTTATCATTATCTGATGCACAATTAAATGTTGTAAAAAATGTTGAAAATGCAAAATTAGTATCAGTTTTTGGCCCTCCGGGAACAGGTAAATCTCAGACTATTGTTAATCTTGCTGCGCATTTGATAGCAAACGGTAAGACTGTTTTAGTTGCTTCAAGAATGGATAAAGCAGTTGATGTTGTAGCAGAAAGGTTAAATGAATTGGGAGCATCTTTTCTTGCCCTAAGAGCCGGCAGGTTAAATTATCAACGAGAGCTTTCTATGCAATTACAGGATTTATTGGCAAACAAGGTTGACTTGGATGAAGGTGCAGAAAACTCTATTTTGTGCGATGTATCTGACATGGAAGCACTCTTAAAAGCTATTTCCGATTTAGAGAAAAAGTCTGAAAAAATTATAAAACTGGAAGAAGAATGGACAACTGTTAAAGAACAGGTAGACTTAGAGAAACCAATGCATTTGAATCCTGTATTTATAAAAAATGTTTTAAAGGAGGATGAAATAAAGACTGTCGAAAATTCGATATTTGCTTTGAGTGCGAATATGGAGAAATCCGGATTTTTCTCAGGTCTTAAGAATATGTCCGCTATCGGAAACTTAAAAAAGACTCTGAAAATAAATAATTTTGACGTTAATAATGAAAACTTAATGACGTTAAAGAATGAGTTAGAGTACGCAAAACTTATTTGTAAGGGAAGAAAAATCGAAAATGAAATTCAAACGACAGGAAATATTCATGTTCTTTCTGAACAAATAAGAAATCTTAAAAAGAAACAAAAACGTCTTGCGATAGATATTCTAAAAACAAAGCGCAGACAAGCTTTGAAAGGCTTAATGCAAGACCCTGTAAAACGTCAGAGATTATTTGTTCATTCAAAATCCTTGGTAGAGCGTAAGAGAAATCTTCAAAACAGATTGTTGGAAACAGAAGATTTTAGGCCATTATTGGAAGCTTTTCCTTGCTGGTGTGTTACGACTTATGCTGTGTCAGGTTCACTTCCGATGAAGCCGGGGTTATTTGATGTTGTAATCATTGATGAAGCTTCTCAGTGTGATATTGCAAGTTGTTTCCCTATTTTATACAGGGCTAAAAAAGCTGTTGTTGTGGGTGATGACAAACAGTTACCGCATCTTTCATTCTTGGAAAAAGCAAAAGAGCAATCTTTCTTATCTCAATACGGTATAAATGACAGATACCAGCTTATGTGGAGATTTAGAACGAATTCCATGTTTGATCTCGCTAATTACTATTCTATGCACCCGGTACTTTTGGATGAACATTTCAGAAGCTTGCCGCCTATTATTAATTTTTCAAACAAAGAATTTTACGGCGGAAGAATTAGAGTTATGAGACGGAACGATAATACCAGAAAAGTTTTGGAAACAGTTGTTGTTCCTGACGGAAAGGTAGATTTTGATGCAACCAGAAATTTACCGGAAATTGAAGCTTTGGTAAAAAGGTTACATGAAATAGTTGTGGAAGATGAAAGAAAAAATCCTGATAAACCTGTAACTATAGGTATCATATCGCCATTTAGAGCGCAGGTGGAACAGCTTAAGATTTCTGTCGCTAAAGTTTTATCTGAATATATGATGGAAAAACATCAGATTGAAATTGGTACTGCGCATACTTTCCAAGGTGATGAGAGGGATATTATATTAACTTCTTGGGCTTATGCGAATAACAGTTTCCCTCAGAGCTTAATATTTTTGCAAAAACCAAATTTATTTAACGTTGCAATAACTCGTGCTAAATATCAGGTGATAAACTTTATTTCAAAAGACCCGAGAGAGTTACCGGAAGGTTTGTTGAGAAGTTATTTGAGCTATGTTCAAGAATATGAGGATAGATATTCTCTACGAACAGCTGATAATTTTGATGAAAATATTTATAAAAATAACTTTGAAAAAGAAGTCGCTCAAGCTTTCAGAGATTTAGGGCACGAAGTAAGCTGCGGTGTGGAAATTGCAGGATTAAGTACAGATTTAGTTATAGATAATAAATTTGTTGTAGAATGCGATGGAGTGGAAGATAAAATTTCATCTAAAATTTCCAACATGAAAAAACAAGCGATTATAGAACGCTCAGGACTCAAAGTTTCAAGAATTTCTCTTAGAGAATGGAGTTATTCGCCTAAAGCTTGTATTGATAGAATAATTAATTGCAATTTATAAATTTATTCTTCTTTTAGAGTATAATTATACTAATGAAGTATGCTTTAGTATTAGTTAACATAAAAGGGCTTGGAGTAAAGACATTTAGTTATTTGATACCCGATGAGATGCGTGAAGTTATTCAAGTCGGGCAGGCTGTCTTGGTTCCGTTTGGAAGACAAGGACTTATTAATGCCTTTGTTGTCGGATTTTCTGATTATTTACCTGGAGATTTTAAAGCGAAAAAAATTAATAAAATTATTGATGAAACTCCTTTGTTTTCACTAAAATACCTAAAGCTTTTGGAGTGGGTTGCAAATTATTATTGTACAGATTTTGTAACTGTCTTAAATGCAGCTCTTCCGATGAAATTAATCGAAAAAAATGCTAAAGTAGAACTTGCCATTTCTCTTGGTGTTAATACAGATGAGGATGGGCTAACAAAACGTCAAAAGGAAATTCTTTCCTTGTTAAAAGACCGTGGTAAATGTTCTTTGATAGAATTTGAAGAGCTTGCAAAGACTACCAGAGCTACGATGAAAAAACTTTCCCAGAGTGGTCATATAAAACTGGAAACGGAATATATATATAGAAATCCTCTTTATATTTTTAAGGATGTAGAGACAGAACCTTTATATGAATTATCCGGAGAGCAAATTACGGCTTACGAGGGGATAAAGGCAAAAATGAAATCTCCTAATCCGATTTTGTTGCATGGAGTAACAGCTTCCGGGAAAACAGAAGTTTATTTTAAACTAATAAAGGATGTTATAGATTCAGGTAAAAATGTTCTTTTTTTGGCTCCTGAAATAGCTTTAGCTTCTCAACTTACCAAACGATTGGCTCGCAAATTTGGGATAAAAGATGTCGCAATTTGGCATAGTAGTATTTCGGACGGTGAAAAATATGATGTTTGGCAAAGACTTTATAAAAATGATATCAAAATTCTTGCCGGCGCACGCTCAGCAGTGTTTGCACCTTTGCAAAACATAGGTTTGATAATTATTGATGAAGAACATGAAGGGGCTTATAAACAGACAAATCCTGCGCCGAGATACGACGCAAGAGTTGTTGCAAGAAGACTGGCTCAATTCCATCAAGCACCGTTATTATTGGGCTCTGCAACTCCTGATGTTTCAACTTATTATTATGCTACAAATAACAATAATCTTTTTGAGATGAAACATCGTTTTAATAATTCACCTCTGGCACTTCCGCAGGTAATAAATATGCAGGAATACGGAAAGGCTGCTTATAGGGGAATAATTTCTAAACCTTTACAAACAGAAATAAAAGAAACTTTGGATAAGGGGCAACAAATTATTCTTCTTATGAATAGAAGAGGTTATTCAACTTATACTCAGTGTAAAGCCTGCGGTACGGTTATGGAATGTCCCGACTGCTCAATTCCTATGATCTGGCATGCAAGCATTAAAAAACTAAAATGCCATTATTGTAATAGAGAAATGAGTTTTCCTGATTATTGTCCTCAATGTGGAAGTGATGCGCTATCGACATCAGGTGTCGGAACTCAAAAAATAGAACTTTTGATAAAAGAACTTTATCCTGATTATAGAGTGGAAAGAATTGACAGTGATATTTTGACCAGAAAAAATGCTCATATTGAGCTTCTTAATAAATTCCAAAATAAAGAGATAGACATACTTGTCGGAACTCAAATGATTGCGAAAGGTTTGGATAATCCGAATGTAACTTTAGTAGGTGTATTGAGTGCCGATTCAGGATTTAATATCCCTGATTATAGAGCCTCTGAACGTGGTTTTCAACTACTTACTCAGGTTGCAGGACGTGCAGGAAGAGGTGAATTTAAAGGAAAAGTTTTATTTCAAACTTATAATCCGGATTATTATGCTTTTCAAACCGCTAAAGCACAGGATTATGAGAAATTTTTTGAGACGGAAATTAAAGCGAGACAAGAATTTGACTATCCTCCGTTTAGCCAGATTATTCGCTTAATTCTATCTTCTCAAAATAATTTTAGAGCAGAAAAATCGGCTATGGAAATAGCATTAAGACTAAATACAATGACTGATAAATTCGGTTTTGGGGAGTATTTGGAAACACTTGGGCCTACTCCGTGTGTTATTGAAAAACTAAATGGGTTTTACAGGTTCCAAATTCTTATAAAAAATAAGCTTTCGCAAAAAGGGCATGATTTTGTTTCTAAATTTTTAAATAAAATTACAATTCCAAAAGATATAAGACTTGCAATTGATGTTGATCCGTTGGATATATTATAAAAAAAGGATACATTTTAGAAAGTATCCTTTTTTGTAAACTACTTTTCACTTGATTCAGAAAGCGTCTTTAGAATTGTATACGAAGCATCCCATCCGCTTTGTCCACCGCTTGTTTTGTACTGAGAAATGTTTTTTGCTCTTTCAGCTTTATTTTTCTCTTGTTCTTTGTTGAATTTCTCTAATTTCTTCTTGTTGGAAGTTCTTTCTTTAACAATAGGATTTGCATATTCTAAAAAAGCTCTGTATTCTTGACATCCATAACCTGTTTTTACTCTTGAAGGATAGTTGTAAGATAAATAATCGAATACATTCATAGCTCTTTCTGTATTTGCAGGTTTGCCTTGAACTGCTTCCAGTGTGCTTCCCGGTCTTTTTGTAATTACAACTATCATAGCCAGAGGATTGTAATTTGTTTTAGCCATTAAGTCAACACCTGTTATATCAGCGTCTTTTTCATCACTAAGAGACGTTTTGTTTGCTAAAAATTCGCTGTTTGCAGCAGCTGTAATTAAGTTATCCGAACTTAATTTGCTTGTAAGAGCATTTTTTGCAGCATCTCTCATCTGTTTTTTTGAGTAAGTACCGTTTATGATGTGCCCCATTTCATTTGCTATAACTGCAGCTACTTCGCTATCATTACCGGTATAGGATAAATCTGTACTGGATATTTGAATAACATTTGTAGTAGAAACATTTGCGTTGTTGACTTCGCCATTGACAACTTTAAAAGTTGTTTTTGCAGGTAAGTTGTTTTTTGAAATTAGAGTTTTTCCTACTTCTGCAACTCTATCTGCAGCTACCCAAGTTGCAGCATTTGAGGATAAAGTAAATAACAATAAAGTAAATAATGATGCAATAAATTTTTTCATATTCCCTCCTTTAATATATTGATTTTAACATATAAAAATATTTCAAGGATTCCTTTTAATAATTTAATAATTTTGTTTTGTGAATAAATTAATACCAAAGTGAACAGGCCATTATTACTATACCGACAAAATTTATTTTCCAGTTTTTGACAACAAAAAAAGTCCGACAAGCGGACTTTTTTGTTAAATGGCGGAACTGACGCTTCTAGGTTCGAACTGTTAGTTCAAAGTTATGCAAATAATCTATCCCTCTATGGTAAATTTAAGCAACTTTTAAAGTTAGCCCCAATTCTTTAAGGATTTTAGCCAAAGTTGTAATTTTAGGCTCTTTTTTACCATTTATTATATTGTATAAACTTGTTCTGCTTAAATCTATTTTTTCTGCAAAACCTTGCATTGAATCTTTTGATTTAATAACAAGTTCTAATGCACGATAAAATACATTAAAGT
The DNA here is from genome assembly GCA_944324215.1 of Candidatus Gastranaerophilales bacterium. Taxonomy (GTDB): domain Bacteria; phylum Cyanobacteriota; class Vampirovibrionia; order Gastranaerophilales; family Gastranaerophilaceae; genus CAG-196. The sequence goes on from CALUVP010000152.1 coordinate 5,800, forward strand.
TTCCATCTTCGATATATTGTTCAAAGGCATAACTCAAGTATTCTTTTAAGTCTTCTTGGGTTTCAAATACTTGAACAAAAGCATTATCCATAGACATTGAGTTTTTATAGTTAGTCATTGTTTTGTCTCCATATTTTTAAATATTCTTTTGCTTTTAATATATCTTTATTTTGTAACTTTTTATCACCAGCATTTAATAATAAAACTACTACATTATTAATTTCTGAATAATAAATCCTATATCCACTGCCATAATTGAAGCGTAATTCAGATAATTCACTATCTATCTTTTTGAAATCTCCATAATTATCATCTTGTTCGATTCTTGTTAATCTATCTTGAATTCTAATTCTGAAAGGTTTATCAAGAGTTTTTAACCATTCAACAACTGGTGCTTTATTATTTGGGTGTTGGTAAAAAATAATTTCTTTCATAATCATATTGTAAACTAAAGTTTACATAAAATCAAGCTTTTATATTTACTAGTTATTTGTTAAAGTATATCCTACTATACATATAAAAAATAATGCAAAACTTTCTGAAAAAGTAAGGTTTAAACTTACTAAAACATAAGCATGCAATAAAAAAGAGCCTCTGAAAAGGCTCTTGATTTAAATGGCGGGAACGACGAGGCAGTCTTGAGTCGCTCGCATTAAACGGCAATTCCGTGTTTTGACTTCGTGATTTCATCACTTGTCAAAAGCACTCCAGCCTCTGCTCGCTCCTCGCTCGAACTCGGGCAGGTTTAAAACAAC
>CALUVP010000153.1 GCA_944324215.1 Candidatus Gastranaerophilales bacterium
TACCTGAACAAGTTTTTCAACTTTATAGTGTTGCGATTGCTTCTTGAATTCACCCTGTATTAAACGTAAAGAAATGTAAAGAATTAAGCAAAAAAGCTAAAGTTTTAACAAAAAAATGCCGTAGAGATTAATAATAGCAAAAGGAGTAATGTAAGATGCAAGAGAAATTTTTTCTAGGGAATAAAGAAAAATTAGGAGACATTGATTTTTCAAAAATAAGGAGTGGACTTTCTAAAAAAGATCTTGGAATTGAGGAAGGTTCAGTCCTTTCAAGTATTTTTGACAGTATCAATACAAATAATACAGGTAACTCAAAAGGAAAATTAGATAAAACAGAGTTAAATCAATTTATTCAACTTATACAAAAATTAGCTAAGAAAGATAATACTTTATCGGAAAAAGAGGCTGGTAAATATAAAATAAATGGAGAAAAGATTGATAAAAGCGGCAAGGAGTTGTTGAATTTTTTAACTAAACTGGCTCAGACTACAGATGATATCGTATCTGTTGAAACTCAAGGTAATAAAGAAATAGTCACTTACAAAAATGGAGATGTATATGAAGAAGAAAATTTTGATGATGGTTCAAAATTTACGAAGAAAACATCTGGCAAAAAAACAACAGAAAAAGTGTTTGATGCAAACGGTAATAAAATAAGAGAAACAGATTTTGAAGAAGGGAAAATTACATATGATAGGTATGTAGAATATGACGAATCAGGAACTCCAGTTTCATCTGAAACAATTTCAAAAAGCAAACTATATGATTATGAAAAATTCCCTCAAGGAATAGACGGTTCAATCCATAAAAAGTATAAGTACGATAAAGAAAAACAAAATTTCGTTGAAATTGAATCAACATGTACATATATAGATGAAACAACAAATACTGTTATAAATCAGTATAATAATTACACAACGGGTGATTATGAAAATTTAGAAGTAGTTGATGGATTATGTCGTTCTCACTTAGTACGAAAGAATGGACAAGTGACGTTTCAAGAGTATGATGAGCAGGGCTGTTTGCTTGGTTATGTAGTACAACCAGGCGACACAGTGGAAAGTATTGCTGAAAAATTTGGAGTTTCAAAGGATTTACTAGTAAGGGCAAATAGTCAGTCCAATTTTCTTGTCTTGGATAAAATAAGAATTCCAAAACAATTTGCAATAGACGATCCTGCTCTAAAAAACATGAATACCTTTGAAGAAGCTTGGGAAAAAGCTCCAAAGGTAACACAAACCTGGCTCGATCCAGCTAGCGGTGAAGAGTGGCAAGAAGAACTTGTAGTTGTAAAAGATAATTTAAAGCACGGTTGGAAAGTTGCTCGTGATAAAAGCGGTGAATACTATGCTTTTACAAAAGATAATAAGTATATACCAGAAGAAGAGGTTCAAGACCAACTTTATTGGGATTCGTTAACAAAGATACATGGAGAATTGTCAGATGGAAGTAAAATTCAGCTTGGAGTAATTAAATCAGGACTCCCATCTGGTAGAAAATGCGCGCGAGACAGAGAGGGAAATGTTTATATCGTCTCACATGATAATAAAATTTTATCAGATGAATACGTAGCAAAAACAGATTTATGGGATAATTCAGAAAAAATCCTAGGTAGAACTAAATCTAAAGACGGTAGTTGGACAGAGTCAGAATATGTTGTTGTAAAAGATGGTTTAAAAAATGGCAGAAAAATTGTTATGGATAAAGACCTGAACTATCACTATATGGATGCAAACGGCAATATTTGTGATGAAGAAGTTGCAGAAGAACAGGCACTTGAAAATATTCATAATGACCCTAAAATCGCTATGAAAGCTACATTGATGATATTAAAAGAAATGTACAAAAATGCAAGAGCAGCGTTTGATAAGCAAATAAGAGAACAGGGCTGGACGGCAAATGTTGCAGACTCCGTAAGTATTATATGGGGTTCTGAAAATAGAGCTGAGGTTGTGGCAAAAGAACTTGATAATTATGCAAAACAAATACAAAATCTTGAGGCCTGCTTGCAAAGCGGTGATTTTGACGAGTTTAAAAAAATATTCAAAGCTCTTTTCGATGTTGACTTCAGACCTTTGATGATTGCAGAATATGTTAAGAATCCTTCTGAGCATAATTACATAAATGCTTTTGGTGTAGATAATAACATTGCTCAACGTGTTGCAAAATACAATGAATCTCAAAACTTTGGTTCTAGTATAGTAAAAACTGTTACATCTGCTATAGGTGGTATTCTTGCAACTCTTGCATTGCCATATACAGGAGGTGCAAGTGGAGTTATAATTGGAGCAGCAGGTGCTTCTATATCAAGCTTGTTAGTTGGAATAAGTGACAGAGCATCTTCTGATGTCGGTTTAAGAGAGAGTGACTTAGAAGAGATTGCAAAGAGTGCAGCCTGGGATGGAGTGTCTGTCTTAGCAGGTGGAGCTGCAGGTAAATTTGCCAAAACAGTTATAACAGGTGCTAGTAAAGCTGCTGCTATGGCTAGAACTGCTGTAAACATAGCTGCGGATACCACAGTAGGTATAGCTCAAGAATATGCTGAAACCGGTACTATTTCTGCTGAAGGTGTGATATCAAATGCTATTTTAAGTGGTGCTGGTAGTGCTATTTCTTCTTTACATTTTGGAAAAAGGGGGGCAAAACACTTAACATATTCTAAAATGAACGCTGAAGAATTATTTACAGAATACAAACGTTTGCATTTAAAAATAACAAGTGAAGATATTGATCTAAAACTAAAAAATAATTATATTAAGCAGATTAAAGAAATAGAAGGTTTTCTAAAAAATCAAGGATATGTAATAGAAAATTTGAAGATAAAAAGTATTCAAACTGAAAATCCCCATTTAATACCTATAAAAACTGATGAAGAAGCAAAAGTTTTTGTTAAACAAGAATTGAAGAATAAATTAGGCAATGATTTATATAATTTGCACGAAATGGTTGTAAATTCTATAAACAATGTTAAAACTATCAAAGATTTTGAAAAATTAAAAACAATAATTGTAACTAAATTCAAAGAATTTACGGATGTAATGTTGAATTTATTAACGCAACTTATAGAAAAAGCAAAACAATTAAATTTAAATATAAAAGATGCTGAGTTAAATTTAATAAAAGTGAAAGCTCAAGTAGGTAAAAAATTGGCAAAACTTTATAATAAAATACTTAATTCAATAGATGCTATGTCTACAGAAAAAAAATATGATAAAATTTTTCAATCAATACAAAAGAACTTTGCTAATAGTGGTAATATTCTAACTGATTTAATTGAAAAATTAAATAAAAAAGCAGCTTCTATAGGGTTAAAGCATAAAGTTATTACTACACCATATGATAATTTAATTCCTGTTGATCAAAGTATATTAAATGTTACTGCATCTAAATATAAAGGTAAAGTTTTAAATTGTAATTATTCTGAACAAAGCTTTAAAAGTGGAGATATTTTTGTTGTTGATTTAGCAAGTAATAAGCATACACAATTATCATTAGGGCCTTTAGTTTCACTAGATTTGTCAGAACCTAGACTTGCAAAAATGCTTAAAAATTTAAAAGAGGGAGAAAGTTTTACAATCGGATCATTCGAAGGTAATGCAAAATATAAGATGGGTTCAAGCTCCAATGGAGTTTCACATCAACATTTAGTTGTGACTAAGAAAAATGGTGTGTATATATTTAAAGACACATCTACATATGGAACAAAGGCAAGTCTAAATATATCAAAACCAATTAAAACTAGTGAAGTAAAGGATATGTTCCCAAATGGAACAATTCAGGACTCTTATTATATTAATAAAGTGCATAAGAAGGATTTGACGTTGGATTCTACTGATTATAAGAATATTGCTGCATTGATAAATAAATGTGATGGTAAATTCAGAAAACTTTGGGAAAGTACATTCTTGTTAGACAAAGGTCGAAATATAGATAAATTAGCTGCTTTTGCAAAACTAATTAGAAAACACGGGTCGTTTGATTTCTATCTTAATATGGATGAAAGAACTTGGAGTGTTGTTGTCAATAACATCTGTCAAAAACAGAATAATGCAGTAAATGCAATATATAGCTACAAATTTAATTCGACAGCCATAAATACAGCATTAAGCACTCACCAGATATATCAGCCGACTGGTTCATATATCAATAATCTTACTGATTATTTGAATACACAAACAATTAATAGAAAAATAACAGCATACAGAGGAGAACAATATAATGCTTCTTTAAAAAATCTTAAACTTCCAAATGGTATGAATGCTGGCGAAGTACTTCAATCGTTAGTTAAAAAAGGTGCATCAAAACATGAAATTGATAATTTTGTAAATAAATATCTTATAGGTAATGCAGTAAAACAGGAACGTTTTATGTCAACGTCCCTAGACAGAAAGTTTTGCGAGGATTGGGCTAAAAAAGATCCAACAGGTCACTCTGGTAGTAATCCAGATGGTGCAATATTGTGGGAAATAGATATTCCAGGCGAAACAAAAGGTGCATTTGTTGAAGATTTTAATATTCCTCATATGGAAGAATATGAAGTTCTTTTACAAAGAGACTCCTATTTAATAATTACCGGTGCTCATTTTGATGATGATAAAAATTTATGGATAATCGAAGCTATAGTACGTCAAACTCCTTATGAACAAATTAAAAAAGTTAGCGAGGTATAAAAATGAATGAATATAAACCTGAATCAATAACAAGAGATGGCGATAATGCAGGAATAATTGTATCTAAAATAAAATTTTATCCTGAGGATAATGAGAAGTTAAAAAAAATGAGTACTAAAGATGCAATTGCATATAAAGCAAAGTTAATAAAATCCAAGAAATATATTCTTAACTGGGAATAATTTTAATTAATTCTTCTTAATATGGATATTAAGATTATATAAGGAAATCTTAATTTAATAAAAATTTAGTCTATAATAAAAATGCAAAGATTAAAGAATTAAGGAGAAAGAAGATATGCATTCACAAGTTGAAGAAATTCTAGGAAAATTAGAAACAGCTGATAACACTACAAAGAATAAAATCGAAAATATTTTAGTTGATAAAGGAAGTGCAGTCGTTCCAGAACTTGTTAATCAATTGCAAGTTGTAAAAGGTGTAAAACGTGGTGTTGTAGCTATGACATTGATTAGAATTGGTGAAGCTTCTGTTGAGTATCTAAAAAAAGCTGCGAACGACAATAAAGATTTTGAATGGGTTGCAAAATATCTTATTACAGAAATCAAGGGTATTGCAGCGTAGTTGTGACTAATAAAGACGATAGAGCTGAAGTTAATATATATACAGATGGAGCATGTAGCGGAAATCCTGGAAATGGTGGCTATGGGACTATCCTTGTGCATGTCGATTCAAATGGACAAAAGCATGAAAAGGAACTATCTGAAGGTTTTGAAAATGTAACTAATAATCAAATGGAATTAATGGCCGTTATTGTAGGTCTTGAAGCATTGAAAAAACCTTGCAATGTTGTAATATATTCTGATAGTAAATATGTTGTAGATGCTTTTAATAATAATTGGATAGATAATTGGATAAAAAAAGGCTGGAAAACAGCAGGAAAATCTCCTGTTAAGAATGTTGATTTATGGCAACGTTTACTTAAAGCCAAGGAACCTCACAATGTAAGTTTTGTATGGGTAAAAGGTCATGCTGGTCATGAATATAATGAACGTTGTGATACTTTAGCAGTAAATGCTTATAAGCTTCTTTATTAATTTAATTAGTATAATTTTTATAATAATTTAGAAAACTTCTCTTTTTAAATAGAGAAGTTTTAGTTTTATAAATAAATTCAAAATTTATAAGCTTAACATATCTGTTCTTAGTATATGTAAATAATTGTAAATTTATTTAAAATAATAGTGCTTTTTTTATTTAGTTAATCTATAATGTTTGTATACAAGGGTATGTGATAAATATATAAGAGAGAGATTTTTCATTTACCTGGTTAGGGATTATTTATATAAAAAGTTAGATAGGGTCTGAAAGGTTAGGGTATGGCTCTTACGATTAATACAAATTTATCGTCTTTAATAGTACAAAGCAATTTAAGTGCTGCAACTAGTATGCTAAATCAGTCTATTGAGAGAATGACTACTGGTTATAGGATAAATCATGCAAAAGATGATGCAGCTGGATATTCAATTGCTTCAAATTGGGAAACGCAGCTCGGATCTTTAGATATTGCAACACAAAATACTTCAATGGGTATTGATTTGTTGACAACTGCGGAGGAAAATTATTCTCTGTTGACTTCTCATTTGCAAAGAGTTAGAGATTTAACAGAACAAGCAGCAAATGGAACGTATGGTTCTGATTCTTTGAAGGCTATTCAATCTGAAATAATGGCACGTTTAGAGGAAATTGATAGAGTATCCGCAAATGCTGAATTTAATGGTATTGATTTAATGTCTAGTAAGACAGGTGCAATAACTTTGCAAGTAGGTATTTATGGTGATGCAAATAGCCAAATAATACTATCTGATGATTTGTTCCAAGATTCAAATGCTTCAGCATTGCTAAAAAGTAGTAAGACAGATTTTTCTAAAGCTTGTACTGATACGAAGACTGCTGCTGATCAATTAGAAGTGATAGATGCAGCTATAACTTCTATTTCAGATAGAGTGACAGCGATAGGTGCTGCTCAAAATAGATTGGAATCAGCTTCTACTTCCTTAGAAGTTCAAACGGAAAATTTGACTTCTTCTTTATCTACAATAAGAGATGCTGATATTGCAGAGGAATCCTCTAGTTATATAAAAGCGCAGATATTACAGCAGGCAGCTGCTACACTCCTAGCTACTGCTAATCAGACGCCTAGTATTGCTTTAAGTTTAGTATAAAATTTAAAATGTTGTTGATTGGGATATGTACTTATATATGAGCTTGTTTATCAAGCTCTTTTTATTGTCTAGAATACTATAAATATTGATTTAGTTTTATTTTTTTGATATTCTATACAGGTAAATATTTAAAAGAGGAGTTTTAATATGGATTTAATGAAGGGAAAAAAAGGTGTCATATTTGGTGTTTCAAATACTCATGGTATAGCATACGGTATTGCAAAACAATTATATGATGCTGGAGCTGACATTGCATTTACTTATGCAGGCGAGGCTATGGAAAAAAGAGTTCGTCCTATTGCTGAAGAAATGAATGCAAAATTGATTATGTCTTGTGATGTAACAAAGGAAGAGGAAGTAGAAGCTGTATTTAAAGAATGTGAAAAAATATATGGAAAATTGGACTTTGTTGTACATGCTGTAGCTTTTGCTCCAAAAGAAGATTTGATGGGTAGATTTGTTGATACCTCAAAAGAAGGTTGGGATATTGCATTAGGTGTTAGTGCTTATTCTTTAGTTACTGTTTGTAGACATGCAGAACCTATTATGAATGAAGGAAGTTCTATTTTTGCTTTAACTTATTTAGGATCTGTATTATCAGTACCAAGTTATAATGTTATGGGCGTTGCTAAGGCTGCATTAGAATCAGCAATGAGATTTTTAGCAGTGGATTTAGGACCTAAAGGTATAAGAGTAAATTGCTTATCATCAGGTCCTGTAAAAACATTAGCATCAATGGGTATTAGTGGTTTTTCAAAAATGTTAAAAGCTGCTGTTATGAGAGCGCCTATGAAAAAGAATGTTTCATTAGATGACGTAGGTAAAGCTGGTCTATATTTAGCATCAGATTTATCAAGTGGTACTACCGGAGAGGTTATATACTGCGATTGTGGTTGCCATTCTGCATATGCTTCAGCTGAAGAAATGGATGTATTATCAAAAGCTGAATAATTTGTTCTTGACCGGATTTATATATAAATATAAATCCGGTATTTTTGTATTTATTTAAATAGGATTATTATATTATGAAAAAAATTTTATTTTCTTTAGTTTTATTTTCGTTAATTTTAATTAATACTAAGTCAGTTAATGCAATGACTTATGAAGAAGCTCTTTCTTCACCTAAGCCAATGGCTTTATTGATTTATGCATCATGGGCAGATGATTTACCTTCTGTTCAGCAAGCTTATAATGGTATGATGCAGCAGTATGGTGAACAGTATAATTTTGTTCCTTTAGATATAGCATCAAAGGAGGCAAAAGCTTTTAATAAAACATATCATATCTATCCAAATTTACCATATGTATTGTTATTTAAAGATCATGGTAAAATTTCTAGATACTTACAGAAAAATTGTATTTTAGATAATGCATGTTTTTCTGAGCGTCTAAAAATGTTTATTAATTAGTAAATTTATTTGGCACTAATAAAAATATACCCTAGAACATTTCTCTAGGGTATATTTTATTTTTATTATTTAAAAAAAAGGCTAACCTTTCGGCTAGCCGCAAATATCAACCAACAATCTCTTTTACTTCTGCTTGTAGATTTTTTGAATCTATCTTAATGCTAGGTCCCATAGTTGTTGTCAAATAAATTGACTTAACATAAGTACCTTTTGCTGCAGAAGGTTTTGCTCTTAATACTGCATCTACTAATGTTCCATAGTTTTTAACTAGGTCTTCATTAGAGAATTGTACTTTACCGATAGGACAGTGAATCATACCTTGTTTATCAGCTCTGAATTCAACCTTACCAGCTTTAGCATCTTTAACAGCTTTTACTATATCAAGAGTTACTGTTCCTGTCTTAGGGTTAGGCATTAAACCTTTAGGTCCTAAAACTCTACCTAACTTACCTAACATACCCATACAGTCAGGAGTAGCAATCAATGTATCAAATTCAAACCAGCCACCAGCGATTTTATCAATGATATCTTCTGTACCATAGAAATCTGCACCAGCGTCTTTAGCTTCGTTTACTTTAGGTCCTTTTGCAATAACACATACTCGAACTTCTTTACCAAGACCAGCAGGTAAAACAACTGTTGATCTGATTTGTTGTTCAGCATGTTTTACTTCAATACCTAAACGCATGTGACATTCAACTGTTTCATTGAACTTTGATACTTCTTTAGAAATTTCTTGTAATTTTATTAACGCATCACGACCACTAGCAGGTTGTTGGAAATCAGCTAGCAATTCTTGAAGCTTTTTTTGTTTTTTAGTAATTTTTGACATTTTTCTTATCCTTTCATGGTATTAGCGGACTGAGAGTCCTTCCATTATATTGTATCATTTATCGTATGGAGTCTATTAAAATAAGAGATTTATTTACCCCTCTTCTTTAACAGTAACACCCATTGCTCTGCAAGAGCCTTTAATCATTTCTACTGCAGCTTCCATAGTTGTTGCATTTAAATCATTCATTTTGATTTTTGCAATTTCTTCTAATTGAGCTCTAGTAATTTCACCAACTTTAGTTTTATTAGGCACTGCAGAACCTTTAGGGATATTTAATGCCTTTTTAATTAAAACAGGTGCTGGAGGTGATTTTGTTACGAAAGTAAAACTTCTATCTTCGTAAACATCAATAACTACTGGAATGATGTAACCAGCTTGAGACTCAGTTCTAGCATTGAACTGTTTACAAAAATCCATAATGTTTACACCGTGTTGACCTAAAGCAGGACCAACTGGAGGTGATGGATTTGCTTTACCTGCTTGGATTTGCAGTTTAATTTTTCCTACTACTTTTTTTGCCATTTTGTGTTCTCCTTTCGTGGTACAAACGGGGGGCATCCCCTTCCACGTTATTTGTATTATCATTGTTTAGAGTAAATTTTACTTACCCTTATAATTTTTGAATTTGTTTATATTCCAATTCTACCGGAGTTTCACGTCCGAATATTGATACCATTGCTCTAAGTTTAGCTTTGTCTGGATATACTTCTGTAATATCACCAACAAATTCAGCAAATGGACCAGATATAATTCTAACTTTTTCACCGACTTTAACATCCATCTCAATTTTTTGAGTCTGAGCTGTTGAACGATGAATAATCTTTTTAATTTCACTTTCTTTTGCAGGAATAGGTTTTTTAGCTGAACCTACAAATTTTGTAACTCCTGCTGTATGACGAACTACATACCAGCTGTCTTCGTCCATTATCATTTCTACTAAAACATAGCCAGGGAAGATTTTTTCTTCTTTTTCTTGCTTTCTGCCACCTTTTATTTGAGTTACAGTCTTTTGAGGTACTTCAACTCTAAATATTTTATCAGCCATGTTCATGTATTCAATACGTTTTTCCAAGTTACTCTTAACTTTGTTTTCATAACCTGAGTAAGTATGAACTATATACCAACGTTTTTGATTCTTTTTGTTGTCAGACGATTTAGCAGTTTCAACTTCTTGGGTATCTTCCACTATTTCTTCATTTACAAAATTTTCTTCTTTTTCACTCATCATTTTCACCCTTTATGGTTGTAATGCGTCACGTATGCAATTAAAACTTAGACAATAATGCATTGAATATTATATCTACTAAATAAATGAAGACTGTAAATATAAAAACAATCGCAACTACAAAGAAAGTTTCTACAATGACTTGGTGTTTTTCCGGCCATGTTACCTTCCCCCACTCAGTCCTTACGCCTTTAAAATATGATACTATACTTTTCTTTGCATTTTCTAAAGAATTGTTCATTTTAATTGTTACCTATTTTTATTTAATAAATCGCGCCCTGAAGGACTCGAACCCTCGACATCCGGTTTTGGAGACCGACGTTCTACCAACTGAACTAAGGACGCCTGACTGGTGACTAGTGAATGGTGAATAGA
>CALUVP010000154.1 GCA_944324215.1 Candidatus Gastranaerophilales bacterium
ACCGAAAATCTTACTGATGAAGAAAAAGCGTTTATTATTAACAACTTTTTTAGCTCTAAATATGAAACTATGATTTATAGGAGTGAAACTTATAAAAATCTCTTCCAAAAAAGATTTGCAAAAGACACTGCTGACATTACGGATTTTTCTGCACAAGAAATCTCTGATTTAATGGCTCTATTTAACTTGGTTTGGATTGATCCTATTCATTTTGAAAGATATCCGAGATTAAAAGATTTGTGGAATAAACAAACCGGATACACAACTGAAGATAGAAAAGAAATTATTGATATCCAAAAACAAATCATCAGAGAAATTATTCCAACTTATAAAAAATATATTCAAACAGGACGAATTGAATTAACAACAAGTCCTTATTATCACGCAATTTTGCCGATATTGTTAGATCTGAAAGCTTCAACTAAATCTGTAATTACTACAGAAGGACTGCCTCAAACTTTAGGTATGCTTGAAGATGCTAAATATCAAATTAAAATTGCATTGGATAGAATTGAAGAAATTTTTGGCGTTAGACCTAAAGGAATGTGGCCACCAGAATTATGTTTAGGACCTAAAACTCTTAATCTTTTAGCTAAAGAGGGGATTAAATGGACAATTTCTGATGAAGGAATTCTGTCTAGCTCAATTAATTTTGATTTTATTAGGGATTTTAAGGGGAATTTAAATGATCCTTATCATCTTTTAAAAGTTTACAATTATGAAACAAAGGATTCTAACATTGATATTATATTCAGAGATCGTTCTATTCCTAATTTGATTAATTTTGAATATGCAGGTATTAATCCACAAATGGCAGCAGGAGATTTGTATGAAAAAATAAAAATCATACAAAATAAATTACTTGTTTCGCCAGACGATAAACATTTGCTTACGATAGCTTCGGATAGTGAAAACTGTTGGGAAAATTACCAAAATGACGGAAAAGATTTTTTAGAAAATATCTATTCTTTAATTGAAAATGACAACACTTTAGAAACTGTTTTAATTAGTGAGTATATAGGAAAGGATAAGAATAAAAAAAATCTTAAAAAAATTCATTCAGGATCTTGGATAGATAAAACTTTTCAATTTTGGATTGGTGAACCTGAAAAAAATAAGGCTTGGGCTTTTTTAAAGAAAACTAAAGATGATTTTGACAGTTTTGTAAAAGAAAATCCTAACCATCCAAATATTAAATATGCAAGGCGTGAACTTCTTATTGCAGAAGGAAGTGACTGGTTTTGGTGGTATGGTGAGCCTAATAATTCGGGTCAGGACTTTGTTTTTGACTATATGTTCAGAGAAAGACTTAAAAACGTTTATATTGTACTTAACAAAGCTTACCCTGAGTATTTAGACCAAACGCTTATAACCACAATAGAAGTGCCTTTTAAACACCCAAAAAGGAACATAACGCCAACAATGGACGGGCTTAACAGCAGTTATGATGACTGGTATAATGCAGGATCTATGACTTTGATTGACGGCCCAGTATTCAGAGAAAATAAAAATGTTGATAAAATTCTTTTCGGATGTGACAAAAATAATATTTATTTTAGACTGCACGTTAACAAAGGTTCTGGTGAAATTAGTTTCATTGACAGAATTAATCAATTTTACATTTACACTAGAAATGCTACAAGAATGGGCAACAGAGCATATATAAGGTTAATAAGTAAAACTGATAATCCTTATCCTATTTTGCTCGAAAAATTCGAACACGAAATCACTTTAACACTTATTAGTGATACCCTCTATCCACCTAGATTAACTTCTGTTTTACATCCAAATATGTGGACACTTGATAACCCTGAAGACATAAGAATAGTTTATGAAGACGTTATAGATATTTCTATCCCGTTTGAAAAACTGGGTATTCAATCGGGCGAAACTGTTGAATTTTTCCTTGCCAATACCGATTCAGGAGTTAAAAACACATACATTCCGCAAGAAATTTTACTTTCTATGACAAGAGAATAACTAAGCCAAATATTTTTGCAAAGTCTCTTTATCAAAAACTTCTATACTCTCTTTTGAATGAATAAATACAAGACAGGTTATCAAAGATTTAAAAGATTGAAAATCTTCAAACGCGAGCTTTTGCCTCAAATCGGTCATATTGTTTGCCATAAATTCGGTTATCACGGTCTTATCGCTATAGAATAATTCTGACATAAATTCAAAGGCATCTCGTGTTTTAACCCCTTCAAGATAAATTACATCAGGAGATTGAAACTCAACATATTTAAGAGCCTTATCCATATTAAACCCGACATTCTCGTTTAATTCACACTGATTAACACCTTTTAACTCATATTTTGCAATAGATTCTATTGTCATGATATTCTTTTTTGACTGAGAAATCTCCATAAGCAACGAATATATAATATGAGTTTTTCCGCTGAGAGGTGAGCCGCAAACAAGAATTATTCCCGGATGTTCAACCGCTTGCAACATTATATTTCTCTGCTTTTCATCAGTGATAATTTTATCCAAGCTCTTCGGCGGTTTATAAATCTTTAAAGAAATTCTCTCTCCCATAATTGTAGGAAATGACGAAACTGATGCAATTAACATTGAATTTTCTACCTTAAAGCACAATTTGCCTAACTGAGGAATTTCACATACTGACGCGTCCAAATTGGAAAGTGTTTTGAGTTTAGAAACAAACGCTGAATTTAAAATTGCGGGAATTGTTCCCTTATCAGAAGGTTCTCCATTTTTTTTGAAAACAACTTTCAAACCTTCTTCGGTTTGTTCAAAGTTTAATTCGTGTACATCTTCTATAATAGCTTGTTTTAATATCGCTCTTATAACGTGCTGGATATGTTCCTCACCGGCTTCCTCTTTATGAAGTTCCTCCGTCCAATCAAATTCCTCATCCTCATCGGAAGTCAGAGTAATACTGTCTACGGTATCCGCTACTTTATAGTATTCATCAATTTTCTTAACAATACTATGTTCGGATGCTATTACAGGTTCTATAGAGCACTCTGCTGTTTCAATAATTCTATCGATTGCAAACAAATCTAACGGATCTGCCATAGCTACGGTCAAAACATCTTCTATTTTAAAAAGCGGTATAATTCTGTATCTTCTTGCATCTGAAAATGAAACAAATTTAAAACACTTTGGATCCGGTTCATAATCTTCCAAATTTACATACGGAATATGAAGTTTGCTTTCTAAAAATTTTAACAGCTTATCCTCTCCCAAAATTCCTGAATTAATAAGCGCCTGACCAATATTTATACGCTGAACGTTTGCAAGCTCTTCGGCTTTCTCTAAGGTTTCATAAGAAACTACTCCATCTCTTACAAGTTCGTATTTTAATTTTTCCAGTGTTTTATTTGTAATGGTTTCCATTTTTTTTAACCTTCACCCAGATACTCGCCCACTTTTTTTACAATTTGATCCAATTCAAAAGGTTTAGTGATATATTCATTGACACCAGTTTCTTCGCCTATCATTTTGTCCTCTAATTGCGAACGAGCTGTTACCATTATGATTGGTATATCTTTATATTTATTATCATACTTAAGAAGTCTGCTTATCTTATACCCATTAATCTTCGGCATCATTACGTCAAGAATTATTAAATCCGGCATGATTTCTTTTGCTAATCTTAAGCCGTCTTCACCGTTATATGCGGTATAACACACATAACCGGATACCTCTAGCACAAACTTAAGACTTTCTACTATGTCTTGTTCGTCATCCACTATAAGAATCTTTTTCATGTGTATCTCCTTCAACTTCGTATGAATACATTATATCACATTCGCCATACAAACCCTTTTTCTGTTCAATGACAGAATCTATCTTCTTTTTCAAAAACTCTGCAGAAGGCTTATCTCCATCTACCAAAACTAAGGATAAAGTTGTAATTGCGCCTTCCTTCTCTATCAGAGAATTTGTCATATATGTTTTGTTTAATAAATTATTCTCTCTCAGCAAGTTTTCAATAACTTCATTCGTGGATTTTATCTTGATAACTGCTATTGTTGAACCATTTGAGCGTGCTTTTTGCGCAAGTTGTTTTCTTATCATAAGGAAATTTGATTTGTCATTTGCAATAGGAATTACAAAATAGAACTTTGAACCTTTATTTATTTCACTATCACACCATATTGCTCCGTTATGTGATTCCATAAGCTGTCTTGCAATAGGTAACCCCAAACCGGAACCGCCAACTTTTCTTGACAGGGAATTCTCTATCTGTGCAAATTTATCAAAAACATGGTTTAAATCTTTTCTTTCAATGCCGATACCGTGGTCCTCTACACAAACAAGCAAATAATTTCCCTGAAGTCTCTTTATATCATCTTCGAAACAATGGTCATACTGCAATTCCCTTGCATTAACGACCTTAGAAGAAATTTCTATTGTACCTGCTTCTGGCGTGAATTTAATAGCATTTGATACCAAATTGGTTAAAACTTGTTCTAATCTGTTTGAATCTGCATAAATTTCTACATCTTCTCCTGAAGAAATATATTTTATCTCCAGATTTTTCTCCTTCGCAACCTCTGAAAGATTATTTTTTACATATTCTATAACAGGTTCAATATGTATAAGCTCGAATTTGAAATCCATCTTTCCTGCTTCAATTTTGGAAATATCCAATAAGTCATTAATAATTCCTGATAACCTTATTGCATTTCTTTTGCCCATAGAAACAAATTTCTCAATATTTTCACTCATCTCACCTGCTTTTCCGCTTAGAATAATATCCATCGCATTTTTTATAGCAGTAAGAGGAGTTCTTAGCTCGTGTGAAACTATCGAGATAAATTCTGATTTTAATCTCTCTAGTTTTTGTAATTTCCTGTTTGTCGCTTTTAGTTCTTGCGTAAAAGATGCACTCTGAAGCGGTATCGTAACTTGTTGGACAAGAGTTTGGAAACAAGTTGCATCTTCTGTCGAAAAAGGTTTTTCTCTGTATATTTCCGTGAAACCGAAAAACTCATCATTTAGAGTAATCGGAGCAAACATGTTATCAAATCTTAAAACCGAAAAATCGTATTCCTGAATATTATGTTTAATATTTTTTTCGATTTTTAAATTCCCAATCTTAATATCAACAGGAGGATCCTCAAGCAAAGATTTGTAACTCAAAATTGCACGAAGCTTCAAAGCTTCAAGAAGTCTGTCGGAAATTTTGTATAGCGAATTTATTATTAAAACCGGCTCGCGCTCAGAACGGAATATTAAAGTGCAAGAAAGCTCAAAATTTAAAGATTTTTCAATTCCGTCTATCATAATCTTAATAAGTGCATCCTTATCAAGAGTTCCTGCCAGTTGAGAACTTGTATTATATAAAACATTTAACTGATACAAGCTCCTTGCGAGTTCCTGATTGGATTTTGCCATCTTTAGAAGCGAATGTCTGGTTTTTAAGCTGGAATCCACTGTTGCGGAAAGAAGTTTTTTATCAATCGGAGTTTTTATGAAAAGATTAGCATTGTGCATAACATCTTTCGTAAGCTCTTTTTCACCTAAGATTAATAAAATAACAACAGGGTATTGTTTAATTTTTCTGCAAAGCGATTTTAAATCAAGAGAAGAGATATCCCCATCAACCAAAACAATATCAGGTTCTTCGACTTTTAAGATATCGAAAATCAAAGTCTGGTCAGTAGAGACAAGAACTTCATCTAACGTAAAAACCTCCCTTACGATATCCTCTTTTTCGCTATCCTCGCTTATTAACAAAAACTTTGTCATACTTATATGATATCACAGAAATACAATAATGTTAGCGGGCGGTTCTTTGAAAAGAACCGCCCGCTTCATTGTTTTTTTATTTTAGTAATTCTAACACCGCTTGATAATCTTTTTGATTAATATTCATTCCACCTTGCCAAATATCAATTCGACTATCTTTTGGAGTGATTGTTTCACCGGCTCCAAAAGTATATTTTTTACCTTTTCTGGATGTTATCTCACACCCTTCTTTAAGCTTAATACGTACTATCTTGCCATCTTCAATCGTATAAATATTTCCGGTAGAACTTTCGTAAGTAGCAGAAGATACGTTTAGATTTTCTGGAAGTTTATCATCAGTTTTTATATTTTGTAAATTGTGCTTTTCTAGGTAAGCATCGACTTTTTTCGGAGACGTTAATTCAGTTTTTCGAATATCGTAAGCTTCAGTAACTTTTCTGGTATTTCCGTTGAATAAATATCTTCTATTAGCACCTGTATATTCATATATACATTCCTGAGGAGTTAAACCATATCCATTCTTTGCTCTTCCGAATTTTGCTATCTCATCAGGAATGGCTTCTTGAAGTTGTTTGAGTTGATCACCAAATAAATGTTTTGTATTACTTCCTTCTAAATAAGTTGCATCAACAACTTCCCCATTTCTAACAAAGATGTTGTAAGCTCTTGTATAATCAGTAGGTACACCGTTTTTATCAGGGAGAGTTAATTTTATACCTTTTAATTCTTTTGTATACGTTTGTGCTGCATCTGCCAAACCTTCAACGCTATTTACATCAATTTTGTTTTTTCCGTGGAAAGCTTCTGTAATACTTCCATTTTTATCCAAAATTACTTTATAGTCTTTACCATTTTTAAGATGTATTGTTCTCTCTATGTGATCTAAATGAACATCCTTGGAAGAAGAATTTATACCGCTAGGAAGAGATACACTAGTTATATTTTTAACTTTAGTTTCAGTTTTTTGAACAATCTTTGAGATTTCTCCATTCTTAAAGACAATATCATCAACTCCATTTTTTACGGTGCATTCTTTTAAATTTTTTCCGCCGTTTTTGATTATATTAGAAACTTTGTTTGCCACATTATCAGCTTTATTGGCTGCATTTTTAGCAATGTCATCTGCAGATGAACCAAGAAATTTTTGTCCATATTGCTTAAATCCGTTAAGCATTTTCTTTAATCCGGTTCCATCACCTCTTTTATATGCTTTTATACAAGCTAAAGCACCACCTGCTATCAATAAACCGCCTGTTATAAGGCTTCCTGTACTTATTCCATCGTCACTACTTTTTGGAGAACCTTTAAATGTTGGATCTATACTAACACTAGTTGTATCAATTGCAGGAACTGTTGCAGCTGGTTGCGTTGTCTGTTGAGTATTTTGTTGAGATGTTGCTTGTTGAGTTCCCATAAAATTTGGATTGTATGAGTTCAGTGCATACATAAAGTATGGATCATTTGCATAAGAACCGATACTAGAAATACCATATCCTGGAGCCATAAATAACCACCTTTCCCTATTAATTTAATCTTTAACCTTATATATTCATAAAGTTTTTTTGAAAGAAAAAATTGACTTTTTATAGGAAGTTCTGTTACAAAACTTAATATATTCAGGGGGAGTTTTAAAAGATATAGAGCATAAAAACTTATTATAATTAATAATAAAAGGACGTTATTGATATTTTTGTAATAAAAAAAGACATTGTACGAGAATATTAAAATGCAGATTCTTAGAAAAAAGAATCTGCATTTTAGACTAAAAAATACTAGTCAATTACTTCTAGAAGTCTATTCCAGACTTCTTCTATCGAACCATTTGCATTTATTTTATATAAAACGCCTTTTTTCTCATAAAATTCTACAAGTGGAGCTGTTTCTCTGAAATATGTATCAAAGCGAGCTTTTGCAGTTTCTTCATTGTCATCAGCTCTTGTTTTTAATGGACTTCCACACTTATCGCAAACATCTTCAACTTTTGACGGCTTGAATTTCTTGTTGTAAATCTCACCGCATTTCGGACAAGATTGACGATAAATTATTCTATCTATCAAGATTTGTGTATCTATATCAAAGTAAATAGCTTTGAAAGATGCTGAATTGTCTTTATCAATATTAGAATTAATAACATCAAGCATTTTTGCCTGCTCAAGGCTTCTTGGATAACCGTCTAAAACATATCCGCCTTTGCAATCTTCTTCAGCAAGTCTGTTTGCGATAATTTTACCGACAAGTTCCGGAGGAACAAGCTGTCCTTTATCAATAAAAGACTTTGCAATTTTGCCTTCCTCTGATTCTTTAGCAATTTCTGCTCTCAATAGAGAACCTGTGTCAACGTGCGGAAAGCCTAAGTATTCAGACAATCTGTTTGTTTGAGTACCTTTACCGCAAGCCGGAGGTCCTAAAAAAATTAATTCTTTTTTCATAATTATTTGCTCCTTCTTAAGTCCATTATAGAACTAAAAGGGAATATGTAAAACTTTTTCCAAATTTGAACAAAAAATAAAATAATTCGTTATACAAATAAGAAACGGAGGTTAGAGTATGAAAAAAGTTTTATCTAT
>CALUVP010000155.1 GCA_944324215.1 Candidatus Gastranaerophilales bacterium
GAAAATGGAACAAATATAGTATGTTTATTTACAAAAATTTACAAACTTAAGTAATTTCTTTACGATTGGAAATCATTTCCCAACAATTTTTCGGACAAACGGCAGAACAAATACTACAGCCAATACATTTATCTTTATCAGATTTGTATAAATTATCTTCTATTGTAATAGCTGATTGAGGACAATTATTTAAGCAAATTTTGCAATTAATGCAGTTTTGTCCATTCCATTTTGGAATTCGAACTCGTCCATTGCCATTTGCAGGCAAATCATAAACTACAAAATCTTCTTGTATAAAATCACCAAAAATACCACCATTGACCCAATGTTCTTTTCTAAAATCAGAAACGGCTATCTTATTTTTTCTTTGAGCAGAATCAATTGGAATTATTTTTCTCCAATCAGTCCAATTCGTTAGTTCAGAATATAAAGCATCCTTTTTTATATCTTTTAAAAATTCAATCATACCTGCAGATAAAAATTGTATATCTTCATCATTTAAAGGATTTAAACAAACACAATCTGAAATTTCAGAAACAGGTCCTCTAACATATATTGTTCCGCCAACCATTCCGACACAGGATCGACTTCCTAATACGGATTCTAATCCGTCACATTCGTATCCACAAACAACTGCGATTCCACCACCCATAAATTCAAAACCAAAAGAACCTGCGTTTTTTAATACCCAGAATTCAGGAAGTTCAAACTTAGGGTCGTGTTTCATCAGAGCCCCACTTCTTGTTCCGACTCGCCCTGATACAAAAATTTTACCACCTGCTGCACAATGTGCTGCTGTATCCCCACAATCTCCATTTATAATAATTTTAGCACCTGAATTAAGCCAACCTACATCAGCTGGAGCTGAACCATCCACAATAATTCTTGTTCCCGGAAGGGCCATTGCACCAACTCTTTGTCCCGGGTTTTTTACATTAAAAATTAGTTCTTTATCTCTATTTTTCGCCCATGAAGATCCGCCAATATTGTGTTGTCCACAGGCATTGATATCAAAATTTGTATATCCTTCATCAATTTTTTTTGTTATTAATTGAAGAAGATCTTGTGTAGACATTCTCTTATTATTATTTAATGTTTCAATTGTACATACTTCTCTTTTCATTTTCTTCTTCCATTAATTAACAAACATATTGTATATCGAGTCTATCTGCGACATTTTTATCAACAGTAATTAACGCGTCAGAGCGTCCTATTGGCAGTGTAGAGTTTCCTATAGGTCCCATAAGCTTTTTTAACTCCATATCTGTTGCTATAAAATAATTAACGATATTTTGAGCAGCAACATCAATATCAAGTCTTTTAGTTAAACATACATCTTGGGTCGCTAAACCTGCAGGACATAAACCTGTATTACAAGCATTACATTTTCCTTCATCGTTACCTACACAACCTGCGATTTCGAGAAGAAGTCGACCTGTAAAAACACCATTTGCCCCTAGACATATAAGTTTAAATGCATCAGCGGCAAAACTTCCTGTTTGTCCTAAGCCTCCACCTGCAAACAACGGAATTTCACCTTGTCTGCCTTGATGAACTGCCGCCAAATAACAATCTCTTAGCTTTGAGGTAATAGGATGACCTGTATGATTTAAAGAAATTTCATGTGCGGCACCAGTTCCACCAGCAAGACCATCTAAGAAAAATCCACCGACAATATTATATGGATCTCTAAGTAAATTATTATATACGGAAACACTTGTAACAGAGGCTGCAACTTTTATAGCTACAGGTACCCTAAAATTGAATGCAGCATTCATTGATAAAAACATTTTTTGTACAGATTCTTCAATAGAATATAAACCTTGATGAGTTGGAGGACTTAATAAATCAGCACGTGGAACACCACGTATTTCTTGCACATATCTTGCAACTTTACTTGCCATCAATAAACCACCATCACCAGGCTTTGCACCTTGACCGATTTTTATTAAAATACCCGCAGGATCTTCTACCATATCAGGCATTGCTTGAATGATTCTATTCCAACCAAAATGCCCTGAAGCTATCTGTAAAATCATGTATTTAACATATTTTGATTTTAGTAATCTGGCAGGTATACCACCTTCACCTGTACACATTCTTACAGGAAGACCCATAACTTCATTAAGGTATGCAGTTGCAATTGCCATTGCTTCCCACATTCTCCAAGATATAGCTCCAATTGACATATCCCCCATGAGAATAGGATAAATCCATCTGTTAGGAGGTAATTTTTCAGAGACTTGCATTTTACCTTGTTCCATATGTAAATCTAACTTATCAGCAGAAAGAACTCTCCCAAATGGTGTTCTCAATTCAAATTTATGACGAGCAGCATCTAAAGAAGGGTCTGTCATTTGTGATATTCTGCCTATTTTTATTTTATCAAGTGTACGACCTTCTGTATTTAAGTTTGAACGACCGCCTTTTTTTAATGAATCTGCTTTTGCAGCTCTATATCTAACCGAATATCTGTCATTTGTATTCCTGATTGCTTTTATTGCACCGTTTGGGCATACCCTTGAACACAGACCACAACCTCTGCAGTGATTTTCAAAAGATATATTTTGTTTAATTACTAATATTTTTTCAAAAGATGGTTTTTGTAGACCGCCTGACAATTTTCTTCTTTTCTCTAATACCGGCTTTATTGCACCAAAAGAACATACAGCACTACATTTTCCACATTGAATACACTTAGACTCATCATATTCTATTATCCAAGGTAAATCATCCTGATGTAATTCATTTATACTTATTGTTGCCATCTTTCCACCGTTAAGTCATTTTTTATAATTATCGTTTCTTTCTCATTCGGATATATGTCTTTTGTAATATCTCTGTTTGGAAGAACATCATTAATTCCGTTAACCTCAGAAGTCATAATTACTGTATCATTATCCCTGCCGATAACAACAGGTCTTAATTTCTTTGAATCACAAACACATAGCATTTCACTATTTGGTAAAACTCCTAGTATTGTATTTGGTCCGTTTATTTCCAAATGAGAAAGTGAGGCTTTTATTCTTAATAATATATCTTTATCCTGTCTATTTTCTATCTCTTCATACGTTAATGGTGTTATTGTGTGTTTGTAATACTGAATAGGCCATTTTAAAATTTTATTAGTATAATGTAGCGTATATAAGAAACATTGTGAATCGGACTCGAAACCGATGTAGCCTTTATACAAAGATTGCTGATAATCTCTATTTTTCTCAAAAAAAGTATTTTCGCCATTTGCTAATACAGTATATCCATCTAAAAAGAATGGATGAGCTGCATACCTTACAATATCATAATTAGTATTCTGACGGCATTGTGCGGTAATTACTTTCGCACATAATTCCTCATTTTCATCCCACAATCCAAAGTATGTTCCTATATCATTGGGACTTCCTATCTCTTTCAATGTTAATACATCCGGCCAAAAAGAATAGACATAACCTAAATTATTTTTTTCTAATTCTTTTCTTAACTGTAGTGAAGTATCAACTAAAAGTTCTTCTTTTTCTTCTTGAGTTGCATATTTATGGCTTTTTGGATATTGAAATGCTTCAAAAATATAGTTCGGCATTGGCTCAATTTTTAAACCTTTTTGGTTATTTATATCTGGAGCCCATTGTAATACACGAGTAAAACCTAATTCATGTAATATGTCTTCAGCTTTTCTTGTACCTTCAACTGTTGCAGCCATAGATAAAATTGGTAGATTTTTATATGCTGAAAAAATACCGCCTAAATCTTGCATAACAAATGCAAACCCCGAATTATCGTGTCCTTTTTGTTGTGAACGCATTAATTTTAAGGCTATCGACGGGTGTAAATATTTTCTAGATTTTATTGCACCAATTCTACACATTCCAGAGTTATTTTATTCCTGATAACAGAATAATGTCAACAATTTGAGAAAATTTTAATTTTTTTTTACAAAAAAGGCAATTTTATTTTGAAGAAATACTTTATATAAGAGTAGACAGTTCAACGAAAGGAGAAAATAGTCTTAGTCTCAAAAAAACACAAAGAGGCAATGCTAAGAGAAACAAAATAAATTAAAATCAGCCATTTTAGGCAAAATGATTAAAA
>CALUVP010000156.1 GCA_944324215.1 Candidatus Gastranaerophilales bacterium
GCAGATTGCAAGGTCATTAACATCGTAAAAAACATCATCATAAATCTCTTCATAATCTTTTCCTTAAATATAAATAAAACTGTACGACTAATGTATAATTTCTCGCATTGTTTTATTATACCAAAAATATGTCAAGTCATTACAAAATCTTTACAATAGAGGGTAAATGTAACATTTGTGCTAAACTTTATTTATACAACAGGTTAAAATATGTTCAAGAAAATAACGAGTAAAGCATTAATTCATACGGTTTTAATACTGGTATCACTACTTTCAATATTCCCTTTTATATGGTTAACTTCAACCTCTCTAAAGGGATTGAATGAAGATATTTTTGCTTATCCTCCAAGCATAATTCCATCAGACTTTACGTGGTCAAATTATATAGATGTTTGGGGTAAGGTAAATTTTATGGGATATTTTTGGAACAGTGTTATAGTAGCTGCTCTTACGGTTATATTAAACCTCGTTTTATCATCTCTTGCTGCGTATCCGCTTGCGAGAATGAATTTTAGAGGTAAAAAAATCGTGTTCTTTTCAATCTTAGCAACCATAATGATACCGTTTCAGGCAATTATGCTTCCTGTTTATATAATTACAATGAAACTACATTTAATCGACAGCGTAAATAATGTAATGGGATATATCGGTCTTGTAATGCCTTTTGCAGTGAGCGCTTTCGGAATCTTTTTGATGAGGCAGGCTTTCTTGAAAGTTCCGAGAGAAGTCGAAGAAGCAGCTATTGTTGACGGGTGTAACGTGTTTCAGATGTTTGTAAGAGTCGTAATTCCTATGGTTAAACCTACTCTTGCCGTGCTTGCAGTTTTTACGTTTATTGGCTCTTGGGGCGAATTTCTCTGGCCAAGCATTATGCTTACAAAAGATGCGATGTACACTTTACCTGTGGGGATTAATAATTTGCAGGGAATGTTTTCTTCCAATTGGAGATTTATCGCTGCAGGTTCTATAATTTCTACAATACCTATAATTATTTTCTTTTTGATGATGCAAAGGTATTTTATTTCAGGCGAAAACGACGGAGCTGTTAAAGGTTAGGTATTTATAAGTTTTTCTATGTTTACAAGTCTTAATAAAATTCTTAAAACTGGCAATTTTTATTGGAAAATATACTTTATATTCATGTAGCAGGTTTAAAAAGGTAATATATTTATGACGTTAGGTTTGTATAATAATTATCAACCCTATAGAAATTCTTATCCTAGTTTTTCCAGTAATTCATCTGGTGTGACTGGATTTATTAATAAGCCTATTCAAAAGGTGGAATCAGCAATTAATAATACAGTAGACACATTTGTCAAAGAACCCGAAGATGAAGAAAAAAAGAAATCTCATAAGACTGCTGTTACTGCAGGAAGTACTGTTCTTGTGCTTTCAGCAATTATTGCTCTTTTAAATCCAAAGTTCTCAGGAAAATTTGTTAATAAATTGAAAGTACTTTCTCAAAAAGCTGGCGCAAACGTCAAAAAAAATAAAAATGATTTTATAGCAAGTAAGTTCTTTAAAGCTAGTGAAAAGTTTTTGCAAAAAATTATTGATATCTTTCAACTTACAAACTCTCTTAATGCAGGTAAGGACATTGCTTTTAAATGGCTTTGTAAAGAAGAAAAATTTAATAATGTAAAGAATGAAACGACGAAAAAAGTTCTAAAAAAATGTGATTCAGGTTTCAGAAAAGTTATGGGAAAGGTGCACGATGGAATTACCAACTGGTTTGATAGTATAAGTAAAGCCACTGTTTATAAAAAATATAATTCTGCAAATAAAAAAATGAATTACTTAGATGATTTGATAAATACTTATAAATCAAAACTGACTCCTTCAGAACAAAAACAATTGGAAAGCAAGTTGAGTGAAATAAGGAAAAAGCAAGAATATTTTTCCCAACAAATGACTTCTGAAAGACTTTTAATGCAAGAAAAATCAATGTCAAATATAGAAAAAGATTTCAAAGACAAATTGGTTAACGGATACTTAAAGAAATTTAAGGGGCTTAGATCTGAAGGTAGTTTTAAACAAAAAATGGAATATAATAAAAAACTTGTTCAAGATAATATGTCATTTTGGGCAGAAGATATGTTAATGCCGACAAGAAATGTTTTTGAACAAGAAGGTAAAAAAACGGTTAGTGAACTTATGGGAGATGGAAAAAATCTTCAAGGTAAGTATAATGAAATTATTAGTTTATTATCACCTCATTTATCAAAAGAAGAGAAATCTTTATTAGAAGATAGTTTAAAGGTTGCTAAGAAAAAATTAGAAAAGGCAAATCATAGTGAATGTGTAGAATACTTTGATAAGAAAAGAGATTTAGTACTTGGTGGTGCACCAACTGATATCTTAACTGGTGTAGCTACTGTTGGATTAAGCGGAATTGCTGTTGGAACTGCTGATACAAAAGAGGAGAGGTATTCTAAAGCTCTTACTCTTGGATTCCCTGCAGTTGCAGGAATAGGAGCTTCTATGACTCTAACTGCGATGTTATTTTCAGGTGTTCAAAGTTTAGTATACGGCTTTTTAGCAAGTGTTGGACTTAGCCAAATAGGAAGTGCTGCAGATAAAATGATATTTCCTAAAAAACCTGCTCAAAATCTGCAAGCTTCAATATCAAAAAAACAGATTAAGGAGGTAACTAATAATGCTTAACGTATTTGTTCAACAATTTTTAGAATATTTGTTTTCAATGTTTCAAAGTCCTCGTTATTGTCGATTAGAAAATCCCAATCTTGAATATTATCTAAATCAACTTCAGTAACATCGTTTTCTCCAACAAGCTTTCCACCTCTGGCTTCTCTGATTTCTCTTGAGGCTTCAACCCTTATTGAAATCGCGCCGGCGTTTTTGAAAACTTCATACTCGTGTTTAATCCGGACATCAGTTACTACGATATTACCCTCCTGCGCTACAATTTTTTCTAACCAATAGTCCTGATTAATACTTCTGCCCCAGTTGCCTAAATCTATTAAGCCTTGGCGATATTTTGGTTTGTTGGCTTCAATTTCTTCATAAGTTATATTATTCTTTTTAGCATATTCAATTTTAATGATATCGCCCATTGCGCAACGTCTAAAATCAGGAAGAGCTTCCATCAAAATCTTTGCGGCTGTATCTTTGCCGGAGTATTGCTTGCCTGAAAATATTATAATTTTATTTGCCATAGTTTTATTTTAACAAAAATTAACAACCTCTTTGCATTGCAATTTCATCACGTTCGTGTTTTCGCTTATTTTTATCTGTAAAAGCCTTGAAACAAGCCCTGTCTACTTTTTTTAAAAAATTTGAAATATTAGAAGAAATCTTATCAGCTTCTTTGACTAGTTGCGGCACAAGTCCATATTCTCCTAAATCTCCGTATTTTGTTGATACAAAACGTAACTCAGAACCTTTGGAAACCATAAATACATCTACATTTCTGGTTTCTAATTCTTCTATTAATTTAGTATTATTTTCATTGTTAAGAAAATCTTTTACAACTTTACTTGGAACTGCATCTTTTATACCAAATCCTGTAAAATTTATATTCATATTGCTATTTATCATTTCGTGCCTCCTTTATACATATATATTAGAGCAAAATATTGTTTTAATAAATTTTTTTAGATTTTTATTAACATTTTTTAATAAATAATATAATTAAACAAAAAAGACTCCGATATTTAATCGGAGTCTTTTTTGTTTTAAAATCTTTTCTAAAGTATTTCCATTGCCGGTTCTGAATGCCTAACTTCCGGTATTTCACTCAGGTTAGGAAGTTCAATTTGTTTTGGGGTATTTTTAGCTTCAGTTCCTCTTTCCGGCATTTGAGCTTTTGCTTGAATTACTTTAGTGATTGCTGGATCAGGATTTGTTTTTTGTCTGTTGTACTCAAGCATAATCTGGGATACAAATCTTTTTGTTTCGCTGTATGGCGGGATTGTTCCACCAAATTTTTTAACATTTCCCGGACCTGCATTGTAAGCCGCAAGTGCAAGTTCTGTTGAACCGAACATTTTGTACATCATTTTGTAGTATGTGAGACCGGCTTTAATATTTTCGCTTAAGTAATAAGGGTTAAATCCCATTCTTTGGGCTGTTGATGGCAACAATTGGAAAACTCCAACTGCTCCGTAAGGACTCCTCAATTCGTGTTTAAATCCCGATTCTTTCTTTGCAATACTTAGAGCCAAAGCAGGATCCACATTCATTTCAATAGAATGTTTTACAATGGTCTCTTTTACTACACTCTCAGGAGTGGGAGCAGCTTGAACCCTAACGCATAACAAAGCTAGCAATGCAATAGTTGTTAAGACTGTTTTTCTAATCATTGAAATCCTCTTATATTATTGTAAATTGGATTCTGCAAACTATTATAAAAATCCTCCCTACGGTTTCACTTTGTTCTCGCTTGGTTCCCTATAAAGCGTCTTTCCTAAATTTTTTGTTACCTTGCACCAAAATTTGTTAGGCGACTATCCTTATATTTCCCCGCGCTCCGGCTTGGATAAATAATTATACAGAATTTATGTCAACTACATACTAATACAAATATGAAAAATTTTCAACCCTAAACCATGTTTTTGTAACATTTTTAGCCAATTTGGCTATTTATACTATGCAAAAATGTCGATTTAAAAGTCGGCGACGATGGCTTAGAAAATCTTCTTCGGTTGTGTATAGTTCTGTTGTTTTATCAATATCCATGAGTATTAGAAGTGAAAATACGTCTGATTGGATATTGAAAAACCCTGCCTTCAGTTTTTTTATCATTTCCAAAAATTCTATTGTACAATCTTCCACATAATTCAAGTCTATGCCGATATTCTTGTCAGAATTCTCTGAAATCACTGCTTTTAGTCTATCTGTTTCTCTTGAATCCAATCTGGGGCTGAGTGGAGTTATTATACAATATTTTTGTGAAGTTCGGATTTCCATACTTCTATTCTAATAACTCTTTCAATAAATATTAATTATCCGAAACTATAAAAAATCTATAACTAAGGTAGGAAAATTTTTTTAATACCCGAATTGTTTCATCAATTCTTCAATAATAATCCAGTCTTCCGGCTCATCTATTTCGTATGAGGTATAAGATGGCATTTGATAAGCGCCAATTCTTCCGGATAACCTGCATTTGTCTTGGAGAATATTTTTAACAGAATTGATATAACAAGCCCCGTTTTCGGCTATTAAACCCTCAAATTCCTGCCTTCTCGGACGATTTTTGTAATCATAATTAACTGGCAGGACTCCGTTAGCTTCAATCTTCCAGTGAAATTGTTTTTCTCTTACTCCACTGAACATTGAGTCAAATTTATTACGGATAAAACTTTTAAACATATTATCTATGTGATTAGATTTTAGCATTGGAGATGTAGCTTGAATTAGGAAAAATAAGTCATTATCTTGGAGGTCAGTTATTTTTAAGTATTCAAGCATGACACTTTCTGTTGATGCTGTATCTGTTGCGTTTTCAGGATTTCTGTCGTAAATTTCGACTTTTGTTAGGTTAAAAGATTTTATAACTGTCTTAATTTCTTCGCTATCAGTTGCGATAATAACTTTATCAATACATTCGGCATCATTGGAGGCTTTAGCTGTCCAATAAACAAGTGGTTTGCCGTTTAAAATTTTTATATTTTTTAAAGGTATGGACTTACTTCCACCTCTAACAGGAATGAAGGCTATGTTCATTATTTTCTTCCTCAATTTTTATCAAATCATAAAACACTTGATTGTACGGAGTAGGAATATTAAATTCCTTGCCAAGTCTTATAATTTCTCCCGCAAACATATCGACTTCCGTTTTTCTGCCAGCCAAAATGTCCTGATGCATGGAAGTTTTTCCTTCATCACACATTCTATCAAGTGAAGCTAGGGCGTCTTTTTCTAAATTATCTAAATTCTTAATCCCCTTCTTTTGCGCAATTTGTCTTACTTCTTGGATAATTTTTTTTGCTGTTTCTCGGAAAGTCTTGTTGCGCTTCAATTCTCCAAAGTTCATTTTGAGTATTGCTGAAGTTTGGTTAGAAAAAATATTCATTGTGAATTTTAACCAAAGTGCGTAATCGATATCTTCAGGAATATGATAATTTATTCCGCAAGATTCAAAAAGTTTGATTGTTTCGTGATCATATTCAATGACAATCTCTCCTACTCCGTCTTGGGTAACTTTATTTCCCTCTCTTACTGCGCTATGACCTATAAAATAAGATTTTAGAACTTTAGCTTTGGGATAAATCTTTGAAATACTTTCTTCTGATGATATACCGTTAAGTAGTGAAATTATTCTGGTATTTGGGGTTACAAAATTTTTAATGTTCTTTATTGCCGATTCTAAACCCTGGAATTTGGTTGAAATTATTATTAAATCTGCTTTAAAATCTTTGTTTTCCGGCAAAATATATTCAAATTCTTGTATTTCCTCATTAAAAACCGGTTTGTTTTTCAAATACCTTTCAAGCCTAGCTTCATCAACAAGAATTTTAAGGTTACATTTATCCCTGAATTTGACTGCATAAGTAAGCCCTACAGCTCCCAGGCCACAGATTAAAACATTTTTCATAAGTTTATTTTACATCAATATTTGGTTTGTGTGAAGTTAAATTGTTTGTAGGTTATTTTCGTATGTAGTGTTATACTATATTACGTAATGACATACGATGAAGTTTATAAGAATATAGGTCTGAATATAAAAAAGTATCGTAAAGCAAAAAGTTTAACTCAGCAGCAATTGGCTGATAAGCTCGGTATGTCATTAAACTTCATAGGTAAAATAGAAGTGGGATATGACCGACCATCTCTTTATACCATTATAGATATAAGTAATTGTTTGGATGTACCGCTTGAAGATTTGTTTAAAGTTATATGCTAAAATAAAAACACCCTGTTTGTAACAGAGCGTTTTTTATCTTTTATTTTGATTTGTGTGATGCTTTGATTATTCTATAATTGCATCATCTGTGGCCTGAAGCTGTTTTGACTTGTAATTGTGGATGACTGCATCAACCAGTAAGTCGTATGAAGAACTTTTTTCAATATTTGGAAATTCTTCTTTTAATTGTTGTCTGACCATTGCTTCCAGCCTTTGTTCGTCAGCTTTTATTTTTAGCTCATTGCTTGACAATGAAGCTATATAATCTTCATTTGCTTGTTTTTGTGAACTTGCAAATGTTAATAAATTTGCTTTAGTATCTAATGCTTGTTTTAGTGACTTTAAGAATTTCAGGTTGAACATAACGACCTCTTTTATTAGTTTTTACTACCTTCACTTGTACTTTATTAAAGTCTCCTCAAGGTAAAAATTGACTCTTTTTATTTAACTTGTTACAAATTTTTACATTCTTGAGAAATCTGTTAGTATTATATACTTATTTTTCAAACTCTTCAATAGTGCAAGTCTGTTGTTTTTAATTTTTTCGTCTTTGTCCATTACTAAAACATCGTCGAAAAACTTCGTTACAACAGGGTTTATTTCTGTTAAGTCGTTTAAATATTTTTTGTAGTCTCCATTGAATGTTATAGAATTAATTGTTTTATACAATTCTTTTTCTGCATCCAAAACAAACAATTCAGGTTTAACTTCTGATGAAACTTCGTCTTTTAATATGCGAAGAACTCTGTTTGCATTTTCAACTAATTTTTCATCAACGCCTGTTGAAATAGCTTTAACTCTTTTAACGTAGTCGCAGAAATCCTTGCAAGGAGCATTTGTTGAGCATGCTTCAAGCGCATTCTTGCTGTAATCATTGTTCAAGAAAATAATTAATCTTTGAACGAAAAATTCTTCTACATCCTTCTTCACATCTGCTTTTATAGGCAAAAGTGCTAATGTTTCGTCAATTAATTTTGAAACATCAAGCTTAAGATTGTGCTCAAGGATTGTTTTAATAATACCCAAAGCTGCACGTCTTACGCCTAGCGGGTCAGATGAACCTGTTGGTTTTTTACCGGAAACAAATACTGCACAAATTGTATCTATTTTATCGGCGATTCCGACTACTTGACCTTCTATTGATTTAGCAGTTTCGCTATCAGCGTTTAGAGGGAAGTAATGTTCTTTAATTCCTTCTGCGACTTCTGAGCTTTCTCCTGATACTCTTGCGTAATCTGCGCCGATAAAGCCTTGTAGTTCTGTAAATTCAAATACAAGGTTTGTAGCTAAGTCAGCTTTGCATAATTCAGCGGTTCTCTTGATTGAAGGTTTGTTGACTCCAAGTTCGGAAGATATTTTCTCTGAAAGTTTAACAATTCTTTGAGTTTTATCGTAAACAGAGCCCATACCTTTTTGGAAAGTCATACCCTTAAGGTTTTCAACATAAGATTCCAAAGGACGTTTTGTATCTTCGTTAAAGAAGAATACAGCGTCATCCAATCTTGCTTTTATAACTCTTAAATTACCTGCTTTTATGTTTTCAAATTCATTTCCGACATAGTTAGTAATCGTTATAAATTTATTAGTTAATTTGCCGTCTTTTGTGTAAAGGGCAAAATATCTTTGATGAGTTTCCATAACAGTAACTGCAACTTCCTGCGGAATTGTTAGGAATGCTTCGTCAAAGTTGCAAACTACAGCAACCGGGTATTCGCAAAGGAACGTAACTTCTTCCAACAAATCGTCTGAAATCTTTGTAATCGCATTAAGTTTATCAGCTTCTTTTTTTGTTAATTCTAAAATACGTTCCTTTCTTTCATCCTGATCAACAATTACGCAAGCATCTTTTAATTTGTCTACATATTCATCAGGGTTATTGATTACTATATTTTGTTTAGAAAATCTGTGTCCGTTTGTAATGTTAGAAGAGTCTTTATCAATAATTCTTATTTTAACTTCTTCATTATCTAAAATTGATAAAACCCATCTGATTGGACGCGAAAATTTAACATCATTATTTCCCCATCTCATAAAATGAGGACCTTGAAGTTTTGAGAATATTACAGGAACACTTTCTTGTAATAATTCCTTCGTATTTTTACCTTTGATTAAAATTTTTGCAAATACGTAATTATCCTCTATATACAAATCATTAACGCTAACCCCATTTTTATTCGCAAAACCTTCACCAGCCTTTGTTAAGTTATTATTCTCATCAAAAGCTACTTTTGCAATAGGGCCTTTAACGACTTTCTCTACGTCAGGTTGTGTTGCAGAAAGTCCTTCTAAAACAACTGCAAGACGTCTTGGAGTTGCCATCACCTTTATATCGTCAAATTTAACTTTATTACTTTCTAAAAAATTTTTAAATCCGCTTTCCAGTTGTGAAATTGCCATCGGTATAAACTTGTATGGTAATTCTTCAACACCTACTTCCAATAAATATTTACTCATTTATATTTCTCCGTTTCTTTCATAAATTATACATGATAAAGAGAAAATATAAATTTTTTGAAAAGTTTCGTATTAAAAAATGTTAAAATACAGCAATTTATTTGGGTTAAGTTACTTTATATATGTATGAAACTATTATTAAGGATGGGACAAATTGGAACAAGTGAAGAATTTGTTCAACAAGCTTATAAGAAATTTTCAACTTATTGTTTGAATTCAAGGGCTGATGTTATTATGGCAAGGCAAGATTTTAAAGATGTAGGAGATTTGTTTGTTAAAACTAATGAACTTGAAAGTTTTTGTGATAAAACTATAGAATTATCAAGAGAACTTAGAGAAAATGGTAATTTAAGATTAAGTGATATACTCATAAATGAATTGAGTAAGTTATGCTTAAGTTTTAGTAATTATAACCGTGCAGAAGAGCTTTTGTTGGTGGCTATAAGAAATTGTCAAAATAAAAATGATAGCTTGCACGAACTTGCAAGGTTAATTGATCTAGAAAAACTTTACAAAGAGACTAACAATAGAAAAGCTTTATTTCAAATTTTGGGGATGAAAAAGGCTTGTTGTAAAAAAATTCTCAATAATTACGAAGACTCGGTCTCTAATTATGACAGTATCTTAAAAAATCCTACTTCTAAAAAAAGTGTGGAGATTCAACTTGCTTTTACTTACTCTGCTTTAGCAGAAATGCTTGAGAGAAGAAAGCCGGAAGACGCTTTGAGGATGTATCAAAAAGTAAGAGAGATTTATCAAGCTATTAAATGCCCAAAAGAAGTAGAATTTTATGATAAAAAAATAAATTGGTTACTTAAAAAAATTAATAAAAAATAATAAGAATGAAAGAATATAATAATATAATTCAATGTAGCAAAGAAATTCTTAAGTTATTTAAAAAAATAAAGACTTCGGCAACTACCTAAAGTCTTTATTTATAAATGGTCGGGATGACACGATTCGAACGTGCGACCCCCTCGTCCCAAGCGAGGTGCGCTACCAAACTGCGCTACATCCCGATATTTAGTTATCAATATCACTAGGCTTAAAGTGCATTTCTATTGTACGGTAAACAAAATTATAAATCAAGTATTCTTTTTTGTTACATTTTTACTATTTACCCACCAGCCTTCTTTGATGTATAATACCCGTAATATGGCAAACCTTTTACAAGTCAAAACATCAGCATCCGCTCTGGTAGAAGCATTGCTAGAACTTGGCGTAGACAGTATTTTCGGTTATCCTGGTGCTTCTGTTCTAAGCATTTATAATGAACTGTCTAAAGAAAGCGAAATCAAGCATTTTCTTGTAAGACATGAACAAGCAGCTGTACATTCTGCAGAAGGTTATGCAAGAGCCAGCGGGAAAACAGGTGTCGTTTTGGTAACATCAGGTCCGGGATTTACAAACACTATTACAGGGATTGCAAATGCTTATGCAGACTCCACTCCACTGGTAGTATTAGCTGGAGATGTTGCAAGTTCTGCTCACTGCGAAAAAGTTTTCCAAAAAGTCGATATTAAAACTATTGCAAAAACTTGCTGTAAAAAGGTTTTTGCTTTAACAAAAGATGATGATATTTCTTTAGTTATAAAAGAAGCATTTAAAGAAGCTGAATCGGGAGTTAAAGGTCCTGTTGTTGTTGCTTTACCGAGGAACTTCTTGGAAGCGGAAGCAAAAACTTCCACAAAAAATTTCGATAAAGAACATATAATAGATTCTAAAAAAATTGCAGAAAACATCCCTGCATTTGCCAATTTGGTAAACGAATCCCAAAATCCTCTTATATTAATTGGCGGAGGATGTATTGATGCCTCAGAAGAAATTGAACAGTTTGTATCAGTACTGCAAATACCTGTTGTTTCAACACTTATGGGTATAGGAATTTACCCTTCTGAAAACAATCTTTATCTCGGCATGATAGGAATTAACGGAACAGACTCTGCAAACGAGGCTTTAAGCCACTGCGATCTCTTAATCGCATTAGGAACAGCTTTTTCTGATCGTTCAACCTGCAAAAAAAATGATTTTGCAAAAAATTGTAAAGTTATATCAGTCAACATAGAACCTTCAAAAAGAAAATTTGAACTTCAAATTAATACTGAGGTAAAACCTTTTTTACAAGAATGTATAAAGGAAAAGAACAAATTTAACACTAAAACAAAGTGGCGTATGGAGGTAGATTTATTTAAGGAGGAACTACCTTTGCCTGAAGAACCTCCACACTGTCTGCATTCTTCTGTTGTTTTAGAAACTTTATCTGAATATACAAAATATTACGAACCCATCGTAGTAACAGATGTCGGACAACACCAAATGCTTACGGCACAGTTTTTTAAGTTCAACAAACCAAGAAAATTTATAACTTCAGGCGGCTTAGGTACTATGGGCTTTGGGCTTCCGGCAGCAGTTGGAGCACACATTGCAAAGCCTGAAAATCTTGTTTTAAATATCACTGGGGATGGATCATTTCAGATGAACCTGCAAGAACTTGCAACTTGTAGAGAACATCAAATTCCTGTAAAAATAATTATTATGAATAACAGTTATCTTGGTATGGTGCGAGAAATGCAGGAAAAAATCTACAAAACAAGATATCAAGTTGAAATGATTAATCCTGATTTTACAAAAATTGCAGAAGCCTATGATCTTTTTGCGGTCAGAGTAAAGAAAATAGACGAACTTATCCCTGCTCTTGAAAGAGCTATTAATCACAAAGGAACTGCTATTGTTGATATACTGATAGACTCATTTGAAAATATATAATAAATAAGCGGTGCGGACTTTAACTCAAGTCCGCACCGCTCGTTAGATAGTTATTTTAAATTTATTCAACTTCAATTGCAGAAACCGGGCAAGCATTTGCAGCTTCTTGTACACAATCTTCATTACCTGCAACGTTTGCTTTTGTTACAACTGCTTTATCTTCTACGTGGAAAACTGCATCGCATATTGATTCACATGCGCCGCATCCAATACAAGAATCATTAATTGTTACGTTCATTTTATTTCTCCTTTTTTTAACTATACTTATCGGTTGACATTCAGCTAACCGACATATTTAAATTTTCACCTACAGGTCAACCTCTGCTGACCCTGCGCCCAGCGGGTTGCATCGGACGCTTTTTCGTTCTCATTCGGTTAACATTCAGCTAACCGACATATTTAATTTTCACCTACGGGTCAACCCCTCTTAACCCATATACAAGCTAACCTATTATACAATTAAATCCAAAAAATTAAAATAACCAATCGGATATTCTGTTCGCAATAGAATCAAATCCAATTTCAACCCCTAAATCTTTTGGTTCTATACTCGGTGAATAGTACAATACAGGCACTTGTTCTCTTGTATGGTCTGTTCCCGGAACTGTAGGGTCACATCCGTGATCTGCAGTTATAACAAGCAAATCATCCTTACCTATTAGCGGAAGAATGTCGGATAAATACCTGTCGATTTCTTCAATCGCTTCTCCATAACCCTTTGCATTGTTTCTGTGACCGAATAGCATATCTGTATCTACAAGATTAGTAAATATTATTTCTCTTTCTTCGTCACTGATTTTAACATCAGGATATTTAATTTTTTCCAAATCAAGAGTTCCGTTTATAGCTTTTATAGTTAATTCCAAGCCTTCTTTATTGGAACCTGTGTGAATAGCATGAGTAATACCGGCTTTGGAGAAAATATCCTCAATTTTTCCAATACCAATAACCTTAGCTCCAGTATTTTTAACTTTATCTAAAACAGTAGGTTTTGGAGGTGCCATTGAATAATCTCTTCTGTCTTTAGAAATTCTCGTAGGTTTTCCATCAATAACTTTGTAAGGACGAGCTATTACTCTCGCTACATTATAATTACCATCATCTAGAATTTTTCTTGCTATTTCACACCACTTATAAAGTGTCTCAAGCGGAATCATATCTGTATCAAGAGCAATTTGGAAAACACTATCGGCTGAAGTATAAACTATCGGATACTTCGTTTTGTGATGTTCGTCATTAAGTTTTTCAATAATTGC
The DNA here is from genome assembly GCA_944324215.1 of Candidatus Gastranaerophilales bacterium. Classification (GTDB taxonomy): domain Bacteria; phylum Cyanobacteriota; class Vampirovibrionia; order Gastranaerophilales; family Gastranaerophilaceae; genus CAG-196. The sequence goes on from CALUVP010000156.1 coordinate 13,345, forward strand.
TGTTCCGCTTGCTGGTATATTTGCTAAAACCCCGCCACAATTTGTTTCTTCTACAAACTTGTCAATAAGTTCTTTTGGAAAACCATTAGGAAAAGTGGCAAACGGTTTTTCAGAAACAAGCCCGGCAATTTCCCAATGTCCAGTTGTAGTATCTTTTCCCTTTGATTTTTCCTTCAAAGTTCCATACTCTCCTATCGGACTTTCTGTTTTTTTAACCCCCTTGAAATCCTGAATATTTCCCAAACCCATTTTTTCTAAGTTTGGTAAATTAAGACCACCATTAAATTCACACACATTTTTTAGCGTATTACATTCTTTAATATCACCAAATTCTTCACAATCAGGCATTGCACCTATTCCCATTGAATCGATTACAACGATTATTGCCCGTTTTTTCATAACAATCCTCCTAAACTTTCTCTATTATACCACACAATTTACCAGAAAGCTTTCGGCATCATTCGTTTATAAACCCAAACTTCTGTATTGTCATAACTAAGTCCAAATTCTGAAGCTAATTTTTCGTCTACGCCAATTGCACGGATTGGAAGATTAATTTTCTCACACGCTTCCTTAAGCTTATTATATCCTTTGATTATATCCTCTTTTGTAGTTTCATCCCCAAAATGTGTATTAGAAATTGCCCCGCAAAATTTGTATCTGCTGTTTGTACCACTTGCAAAATCAACATACTCAATAATATTCTCGACAGTAGAAGTTTCAAACTTGGAAGTGTTAACTACCAGATAGATTTTAAGATTTTCCTCATCTTTAATATTGGTTATAATATCGAGAATATCAAGCCCGCCTGCACCGTAACCAACATCAATTACTATATCACCTTTTTCAGAAAGACAATTTATCTGCGCAGGCGTAACATAACTTGCAGCTTCTCCAAGTCCGAAATTATCAGGCTGAGTAATTACATTAATTCCCATTTCTTTTAATTCTTTTGCAATTGGACGCAAAGTATAGGCAGGTTCTACCGTATCCAAATCTACCAGTGTAATATCTTTATTCAAAATAGCAAATTGTCTGGCGCGATTAATTGCCGTTTCCGATTTTCCACTGGCATAAGCACCTGCAAAAACTTCTACAACTCTCATCTTATAACCTCTTTTTTTATCTTTTTATAATTCTATAACAAATAGTAAATGTTCGGAATATTTCCAATTTGTTCATTGATTAAAAAATTTGAACATGTATTATAATTAGTTAGTATAAGGGGGTAGGCTGTTGATAAATGTTTGTTTAGCGTGTGATGATAACTATGCAAAGTATGCGGGAGTTGTAATGGCTTCTATACTTGCGAATGCTGCTAAAGATGATTTTTTAAACTTTTATATTTTGGATGGTGGGATTAAATCCAAAAATAAAGAAAAATTATTGGAATTAAAATCAATAAAGGGTTGTCAAATTAATTTTGTAGAAATAGATAATACTCTATTTTTGGATTATATGGATGTTAGAACTCATTCTTATATTTCGATTCCAACTTTTTATCGACTCAAACTCCCAAGTTTGTTGCCTAATGTTAAAAAAGTAATATATTTTGATTGTGATTTTGTTATAAATAGTAGTCTTAAGGAGTTGTTTGATATCGATTTAAAAGGTTTTCCAATAGCTGGGGTGAAGGATATCAATAAAAAAATTACTAGAAATAATCCAAACTATGTTAATGCCGGCATGCTTGTGATGGATATTGAAAATCTTAAAAAAGTTAATGCTGAGGAAATCTTTCTTAATTGGACAAGAAAACATTTCGATTCAATAAAACTAGGAGATCAAGAGATTATAAATGAAGCTTTAAAAGGGCAAATAATGATTGTTGATGATGAGTGGAACGTTCAATCAAGTAATTTTACTAATCGCTCAAGTTATTCACAAGCCCCAAGAGCCATACACTTTGTTGCCAAAAAGAAACCTTGGGATTTTGCTTCCTTTAGTTATCATAGACCTTTATATTTCAAATATTTACAGCTTACTCCTTGGAAGTTAAATGAAAAAGATTTAATACACTGGACTCGTGATAATCAAATTATGTCGATTATTGAATATGTAAAATATCGTCCGTTATTCTTATTAAGACCAAGATTTTATAAAGCTTTTTTTTATACTTATATAAAACCTCTGTTTGAATACAAAAAACCTAATATTAAACCAAATACTTTTATTGTTTGGGAGCCTTGTTCAAAGTCTCATTCAGAAGTTGTTCCGGGGTTTGTTAAATACCTTTTAGATTTGGGATATAACGTATCTGTTATTGTAAATCCTCAAAAATATAAAGAAGGGTTATTTTCAAGATTTAAAAACGAAAATATGACGTTGAATGAAATGTCAAGAAAACAAATAAAAGAATTTTTTAGGAAAGATTCTTTAAAAGATGTTTCTGGAGTTATAGTAACAACTGTAGGAAAGCTTTGTGACAGTATTCACTACGAACAGTGTTATGAGACTTTTTATCCGAATGTAGATAAATCAAAGTTACTTTTTGTAGAACACGAAGCAAAGCATGCTGTTGATGCCGGTACTTGGAATGAAAATTTGATAACATTAAGAAAGCTTAATTATAAAAGTGCGAAGTCTGTTGTTGTTAATCCTCATTATTTTGGGCAAATCCAAATTACCCCAAAGAACAGTGATGTTACAAATTTTATAACTATTGGGGCTATTCAAGGGAAAAAGAAAAATAATGATTTGATAATAAATGCTGTAAAGGAATTGCACGAAAAAGGGTTTAGAAATTTTAAGGTTACGGTAATTGGTAAGGGGTATTTGAAAAAATTACCGAAAGATATTCAAAAATATTTTGATATAAAGGGACGTTTACCTTTTGATAAGATGTATGATGAATTGGAAAAAGCTGATTTTATGCTGACTTCATACAATAAATATGAGCCAATGCATATTAGATATAATACTACAGGAACAAGTGGAAATTTTCAGCTAGTATACGGTTTTTTAAAGCCTTGTATAATTATTGATGAATTTGCACAAATAAACGGATTTAATTCGAATAATTCTATTTTATACAAAGAGGATTGTGATTATACGGATGCTTTAATTAGGGCTATTGTGATGACTTCTGAAAATTATTCCAAAATGCAAAATAATCTGAAAAAATATGTTGATGAGCTATATCGTGAATCGATAAATAATTTAAAAACTATCATTAATAAATAAATGATAGTTTTTAAATTATTTTACTGTTTTACTGATTTTTAAGCTTTTCCGCAGCAGTTTTTGAATTTTTTACCGCTTCCGCAAGGGCAAGGATCGTTTCTGCCGACCTTTTGAGTTATTACAGGTTTCTCCGGCTGCGGTTCTGTTATAAAGTCAAAAATCTCTGAAAATGCTTTTGAGCAGAATAGGATTGTAGCTGATGAGTATATTCTGTTATTCAGATAATCAGATTTATATTTATTTATCAGCTCTTCATACGTGTATTTTGTATCCATTATTTCGTTGATTGTATCCATAAAATTAGGATACTGAGTTGAAACTCTGTCTAGAATTATATTTGGTATAGAATCGTTTGTTAGGAAGTATTCTATACAATTTTTAGCATTTTCAACTTTAGTTTTATCTTCAAATATTGTGCAGAAAGTTTTGTAGAAAGGGATTGCGTATAATCCGTTTTTCTCATCAAAAATTACTGCAACATCGTAGATTTCGTTGTGTGAAGAAAAACCGCCCATAGAATTTTCTAAGAAGTTTGAATAGTTATTATCGAGTTCTTTTACGTGGAAGAACTTAAAATCTGTAATATCACATCCTTTGTCAGACAAATCAACTTCTTCACCTTCATTAAAAGCGCCTATAATATCATCGGCATGCTTGTTTGTGGTAAGAATTATGTCTGTATCAAAGGTTTTAATAAATTTTTGGTACATTTCAGAAATTGTTTTCTTAATTTCTTCTTCTTTTTCAGAGTTGTCAAAATATAGCATTCTTGGCGAATGAACAAGTTTCATAACTGCGTAACGATAAGCTTCTTCTTTCTGTGAGTGGGACAAAACGCTTGAAATTTCAATAACGTAGTAATCTCCATCGAGCTCAAATATACGTGCTGTAATGTATTGTCCAGCATAAATCCCTCTAAAATTAGTCATTTTAGTAAGTGATAGGACCGTATATGTTTTTTCGTTAATCAAATTATAGAGTTCAAATCCGTTTTTAAGAATTTTCTTTATTTCAAAAATAGACGCTTGAGCTTTAATAAAGCTTTCAATTATATCTTGAGTACCTTTTTCTTCCTTAAACATCTCAAGAATAGATTTATTTTCAATTCTGCGCTCAAAAATATATGGCAGAAATATTTTTTCCATCTGATTAAGCGAAATGTTTCTTGCCCCAATTGTTGCTAAATATTCATCAAAATCAGCTTTAACTTTTTCGTTAGATTGTGTGAATTCGAAAATGTCTTTAACTACGTCATTAATCCCTTTAATTTTATCAATTACAGTCATGTTGCTATCTCCTCAAGTTTATGAATATAGGATAACGTAAGCATGGGGATTAATCAATAATCCAGTGTATTGATTGTTAGAAGGAGGTTGTCAAAAAAAGAAATGTGAATTTTTGTAAAGCTCTGAAACCCTTAATTTTAGTAGTAAGGTATAACTTTTCTCCAACTAAAGTATAAAATTTAAAAAAAACATTAAAGTTTTTGAAAATTGTGCCGTTATATAAAATATGAGAACCGAGAATTAGAGAAAAATTTAATAGTCGGTAAGTAGTATAAGGTTAATTGTCTAATAAGTAGGAAGGAAAATTATGACAGATAAAGAAGAAATGGGTGCATCACTCTTCAGCCGTTCAATAGATTTGATGGAAGATGATCCGTTAGAAGAAATTTTTGCATTAAATATTGGCGACTTTGTATCTGAATATTTAATTTCTGAAGAATTGGCCAATAAAATTGGAAAAGGTGTCAAGGATAAGACAAGCAGATTAAAATCACAGTTAAAAGAATTAATATCGATTTATTCGTTGGACAATACCCTTTGTGTTTTGGGTTTTAGTTCTCAAGACGAGTATGTTGTGTATAATTCGATTGCAAAAACCCTTACTCAAATTTTGGATGTGGATGCTTGTCATATTTATTTAACAAGCGAATTTACAAAGGGGTTGAATTTTGATGATAAGGTTTTGGGGCTTGTAGGTTCTTCGATAGATTTTGATGAAGATATCTACGCAAAAAAACTTGGATATACAAAAGATGATAAATCCATTGTCGTAAAATCTTTTAATACATTAGAGAAAGTTCAGATTAAGGACGTTTCAAAAATAGAGAATTTTATTCCTAAATACGAATTAAAAGAGTATGACGTAAAATCATTAGCGGTAGTTCCGATGCACAACAACGCGCATGTAGTCGGTGTAATTGTAATAGAAAATTACAAAGAAAAGACTATAAAGCGTGCTTATATGAATTTGTTAGAAACAATAGGCAGATTATTTGGAACTTCAATGCATCTTCAAAAAGTAATAGAAGAGACAGAAGGTTTAATTAATCAGGATAAAGTTTTTGCAGAGGACTTGCAGCATAAAAGAGCAGAGCTAACTGCCTTAATTGGTGATTTGGGTGCAAATCAGCAGGCATTTGTGGAAAAACTTGCTAAGGCTGTGGATGAAAAAGGTCAGTATAAAGTATCACATTCACAAAATACAGCAGATTTATCAAGAAAATTATGTCGTGAATTAGGTTTGAACGAAAAAACAACTGATTTAGTATATTATGCAGGTTTGTTGCAGAATATCGGTAAGATTACTCTTCCTGAATCTCTATTTGCGAATAAGGGCAAATTATCAAAAGAGGAGTGGGAACAGCTTCAGAACCATCCTAATGTTGGTGTAAATTTGTTGATGAATATAAACTTTTTGTCTGAGGTAATTCCTTATATTCATTATCACAAAGAGCGTTGGGATGGCGGTGGTGAGCCTGAAGGATTGAAAGGTAATTCAATACCGTTTGGTTCAAGAATTATTGCTGTAGCTGATGCTTATACAGCGATGACATCAGATAGATCTTATAGAGAAGCAATGAGCAAAGAACAGGCATTGGAAATTATAAAAGAGGAAGCCGGTTCGAAGTGGGATCCGGTAGTAGTTAATGCTTTATTCAATGTTGTAAATAATTAAAATATCGGACGGGTTATAAATTAACCCGTCCGTTTAGTTTTTATACACTTTTTTCTAGGGCATTATAAACTTCTTGGGATATAAGCCCTTTATCTACATCCTCTTTAATCATATTTAGAGCTTTTTCTCGAGAAAGTGCGTCTTTATAGCTTCGTTTTTCTCTAAGGGCGGAATACTTATCGGCTGTAGTAATAATTTCGGATGATATATTAGGCTTAAAGTCGTTTGTTATAGCGGGGTAGCCATTTCCGTTAGGTGTTTGGTGGTGGTATTTAACTAAGTTGAGTACATTTTCATTTATACCTTGGTCTTTTAATAGTTCATATCCTAATTCTGAATGAAGCTTCATTATTTCTCGTTCTTTTTCATCAAGTTTGCTTGATTTATTTAAGATTTTTTCAGGGATTAGGACTTTACCGTAGTCGTGAAGCATGGCGGCTTGTTGCAAATCACTTAAATTTACTTCCGATTTCAAGTTTTGAGGAAGAGCTGAATACATTTTAGCTGCAGTTACACGTGTATCCATGAGGTGTCCGTTTTTAAGTTTTTCAAGCTCTTGAGAATTAACATTTAAAAGTATGTTATTTTCCTTTAAAATATCCATAATTCTTGGATTAGATTTTGCTATCTGAGTCAAGGTATTTTTATCTACAAAGTTTGAATATAGAGGGTTGGAAGAAAAAGAATCTTGTTTTATCCCTCCCGCTTTTTCAACATAACTCGAGTTTGCAGAACGAAAAGGGATATGGGGAATATTTATTTTATTTAATATTGGGGTATTGTATACAAAAGTCATTTTCACACACTAATTTTTTCACACTTATAGTCATATAAAGTATTTTTTTAATGATAAATTGCCCAAGTGGCTAGGTATCTTAATAAAAATTTACAAGAATGTGTGAGAAAAATGTTTTAAGCTTTTTCCCAGAGATATTTGTTTTCTTCCGGATTTACATTTTTAAATCCGTTTTTTATATAAAAATCTTTAACGCTTCCCCTTGCTGCAGTAAGTTCAATTTTGTCATAAAGAGATTTTAGCGTATCCATAATACTTGTACCAATATTTTTGTGTCTTGGTTTATCCATAAACAAGTGGTAATCTTGATTAACTTGAATGTAGTTTAACTGTATGGCTTTTTTCGCTGTTTTTTTTACGTCTGTCATGCCAAGGATTTTATCTCCATCAAGGTTATCTAAATTATCCAGTTGTTCTGTTGCGGCAAAAACTTTATATCTTCTTCTGTCAAAACTGTTATGGAAAAGACAATTTGCTGTATATACAATGTTTGAAGCATATTTGTCTCCCGTCCAGTATTTCGCGGCATCAGATATGGCAAATAGATCTTGTATATTATTAGCATCGATTTCTATTATGGAAATTTTTTGAGGAGAGTATGTCCCATTTGGATTTAATTTTTTTATTTGAGCTGTATTTATTAATTTAGCTCGAAAATTTATTGAGTTCGTCATAATAATTGTACTAAAAACTCTAAAAAAAAAATTTGCGATGATAATATTATTTTTTATTTTTCCAAAGGTATTCTAAAACATCTGTATCTATTATTTCAAATCCTTGTTTTTCATAAAAATTGGCTGCAGTGTATGAAGAAAATACCTTTATGGAATTACAATATATATTTTTTAATAAGTCAATTATGCTTTTACCGATGTTTTTATATTCTTTTTTTTTGTTTTTTTCATACCTAAAATCTGGTTTAACTTCAAAAAGTACTAATTCATCAGGTATCGGATTTTCTTCATTTAACATATGAGCTAGTCCTAGGATATCTTGCGAATTTAGTTTATCGAAACTTTCTTTTTGTTTAGTTAAAATATATATATGATTTTTTAAGTTAGAAAGGAATCCTACCGATATTAATTTTGCATTCAAAGCAATTTTTTTAGCATATTGTTGTTTTTTCCAAGATGTCGCCGTTTCGGTAATTGTGATTAAATCTTTTAGGTTATCTGGTTCATACTCCAAAAAAGAAACCTTTAATGGGGAATATACATTTGTTTTATGGTTAAATTTTTTTATTTCGGTATTACAAAGAAATTTTGCTCTAAAATCTATTGAATTTTGTGAATTTATTTTCATAATATTGAGTAAAATTTGTAATAATATTTTTTGCTAATAAATAACCTTTAGTACTTCATAAATATTCATTCGATGCGATTTTCCTCTAATTTCAACATCAGATATTTTCATTACATCAATAAAATTTTTTGTTATCTCATATGTAGAAGAACTAATAAGCATCTTGGTTTTATAAATTTTATTATAACTTTCCAATCTGCTTGCGAGGTTTACTGTATCTCCTATAACAGTATATTCCATACGGTTAATGGAGCCGATGTTTCCTACAAAGACTTCTCCTGTATTAATACCTATTCCGATTTCAATTTTAGGTTTACCTTCTTCAGTCCATTTTTTTTGAAGTTCTTTTACTTTTAAAAGCATTTCATAACCGCATCTTACTGCGTTTGCAGCGTGGTTTTTGTCTTGAATAGGTTCTCCGAATATTGCCATAACAGCATCGCCTATAAATTTGTTTATTATACCGTTGTATTTTGTTATTATCGGCTCCATCTCCGTAAAATATTCGTTTAAGATTTCAGAAACCTGTTGAGCTGACATTGTCTCTGACATTGAGGTAAATCCTCTTATATCTGCAAATAATACCGTTACTGTAGCTTTTTTTCCTCCAAGCCCTAGGTTATCTATATTCTGCATAACCCTTTTCATAACGTCTTCGGACATATATTTGCCCATAGCGGATTTAACCTTTTCT
>CALUVP010000157.1 GCA_944324215.1 Candidatus Gastranaerophilales bacterium
TTTCATACTTTTATTATAAAACAAACGTTTGATTTATTCAAGATGTAAGAAATATTTTTATAGTAATAATTAAAATTTGCCTAAAAATCTTCTGATAGTCATTTTAACTGTTACAAATAATCATTTAGGGTGTCTCTTTACAGTAATTCGTGTAATTTAACGGGACATTTTATCTGCACGCATAAAAAGATTATTCGGTAAAGTTGGCTTTGTGTTTGAGCTTTGGCGGTCGGAAGTAATAGTTTTACATGTTACAAACGGTCTTTTCCCAGTCATCATTGTCCGAACACTGTCTAATGTGTCTAAGAATTGCCGAGCATTTTCAAAAAGTACATATTAGAATGGGTGTAAGCCTCTATTTAAATATATGTGAATGAATTTTATATCTTACGAATAAATTTTCTCATTCCTTCATAACCTTTTACGGTTATATTTTTCATATCTGTTGATTGCAGTCCATAAAACATGCTTTTAAACAACTCTTGTGAAAAATTTACCGAATCTTCCAGCAACTTACTCAAGGTTCGAGTTGCTGTATAGGAAGAATAATTATGTTTTACATAACCACGAAATTCTCTGATTTTTAGCACTGCTACTTCTGAGGCATTTAATGTATCCAACAGTTTTTCATCAAATGCGCTACTTCGGGTGCGACTTAACAAACCTTTCAATTTTTCTATTTGATGTATTGATTTGCTATCGCTTAAATTGTTTGACAATACTCGAATTGGTTCTTCATACATACTTGATATCTTATAATTCATTCGATATGGGGCATCAAAACCTGACTCGTATAAGGGTCTATAGCTTCTATCAAAGCCTTCTAGCAAATCTAAGTTCGGAGTAAATACTCTTGGGTTCCTTTTATTTATATAGAACTTATGCATTTCTTCTCCGGAATGTTTCTTTTTGCGTGCCATTCGCAAAATATATTCATATGTATTATCTGTATAGGATACTAAATTCCCATACCAATAATCTCCGTAACCCAACATTGATTTAAGGTAATCGGTTCTAGTTCTATTTGTACTTAAGCCCAACTGTTTGATTACTTCTTTTCTATAGTCTTGCACTGAACTTATCGAACAAAGGTATGATGATGGTGATGCTAAAATATTCCTATTTGGAAGATTTGGATCAACATGGGAATAGGCATCCCGATAATCAGAAAGAAATTGTATCTTTTTCATTTCTATCCTGAGTACGTCTTTATCAGGATTTTTATATATCTCTGCTTTGGCTTTTTCGGAAGCTAAGGATTGTTTTATGCTTTCACGTTCACTTGAGTAGGGCCAATTTCGAGTTATCTTCTGTATATATTCATAACGGTTTTCATGATATTTTGATTTCGCTTGAAGATATTTTCTCAAAAATAGTTCTTTCTCTGAAGTTGTTTCAAAACTTTCCATATACCAAGGCATTGATGCCATCTCAAACATTTGGGCATTTTCCGGAAATTCTGATATTGGCATTAAAATCTTTTCGCTTTTTGCTGAATCAAAAAAGTTTATTTTATCTATTTTTTCTGTCCATTGATAATCTATAAAATTTACAGCTCCGTTTGGACCTATCAATATATTTTTACCATTCAAATCCCCGTGATAAATACCTAATTTATCCAATTCAAACATCTTATTAAATAACGTTCTTAAATGTTCATCGTTGTAACGATTTGTTTTTGAAACGCACTTGCCTGGAACCAAAGTTGATATCAGGTAATGTTCTCCAGAATCTGAAACCCTTGCAACGGCTTCTTGTCCTCCTACAATATTAGTAGGGATTTGTGTTAAATTATTGTATTCTTTTGAATAATCTTCAGAATAACCTGTTTTATTTTTCTTTATAACAATGTTATTAAGACGTGGATGATCAAACCTATAGGTTTCACCGCCAATTCCTTCTCCTAATTTTGTCGCATTCTCTCCACTTTGAATAAATTCATCTGTTTCACGGCGTAAAATAGACTTTATTGAACTATATTTGTTATTAAAATCTTCAAAATATGATGCGCCAAAATTTAATTTAATATTTTGTTCATTTGATGTTTTGTGAGTTAATATTGGTGTTATTTTCATTATTCTTATCCTTAGATTTATTTAAATACTTATTTCCAACATAACTTAACCCCACCAAGCCCAAAATTGCAAAAATTACTTTAAGGTAGTTAGAACTTTTTTGGAAAGATTTTTGGGGTGAGGATTCTTCGGGAATAAATTTTTTTTTTGCACCATTTATTAGGGCTTGTAATTTCTCTGACAAGCCTGCTTTAAATCTTTTATTCTTTTGTGCGTGATTTTTTATTATATTTTTTATACCTTCATCCAGATTGCCAATCTCAACAGCTATAACTTTACCAATACCGGAAAATGTATCCAGTAATGGTTGTAATTTTGAATTTTTCTTGTTTATTACAACACTATAAATTGGTAATTCTTCTAACTTTTTAAGATATCCATTCTCACTAAGTTCTTTTCGCAAGCCATTTATATATTCACTATTTTCACCACAATAGACTCTGCGTAAATCATCTAAACGTTTTGGCATTTCTTTTCTATAAAAGTCTTTATAAGATGATCTATTTTCACAATCTTTTACAAAAGTTTCATCCAAATATCTCAACGGGTTAAGCATATCAAAATCATTTGAGCCATCCCCCGCAGCTATAACAATATCATCATTTTTAATCGCAGATCTAAGTGCCATCTTCGTATCATAAAGTTTAGTCAATGCGCCATTTTCAAACTTTGGAGTAAATGAGCAAGATATTCTATGATGATTATGGTCATTTGCCGGTTCCCAAGACAAATCATATTGAATATTTTTGGATGACATAAACGATTTCAAATCTCCAACGAAGTTATCATAAATCCAATTTCTTTCCTGACAAAATCCATAATCTGGTGGGAAAATAAGGTGAAATTTTAAGTTGCCATCATTTCGTGAACCCAAAACATATTCGGCGACTGGAATTTTATGTTCTTTTATATTTTCGCCTTCTCGAGGAAGATTTTGCCAATCATTTATATTTAACTTGCCAGCACTAAATAAAGACCTTTCGCCGTAATCAGAAACTGAATGCTCTGAATCTGCCTCTACCAAACGAATTTGATATTTACCTGCCAAATTTCTTATCTCAGAATGGATTAAACCGCCATCCCAATTTGTTAATTCCTTTATATGTCTTTCTTTTTCTTTTAATGATGAATTATACTCAAAAGGGAATTTGCCTCGTTCATAAAAGTCCTTATCACTACCTTTTCTTACAAACCTATCACTACCATCCTTTGTAATAACCGTTTCCGGAAAAGGCAATCTGAAATCTCTCATTTTTAATAACCAAGAAATTGATTCATATTCCCCCAATGTACGTCCCGTTGTAATATTAAAATGAACATCCTCACTTGTTGCGTGTAAAAACTTATCCATTTTGTCGCAATATTCAACCATAAACCCATTTTTATTGGGATTATGCAAAGAAGAATGACTCGCAGGACAATATGTACCGTCAAAATCCGAATACACATCGACTTTTCCTGCTGCAAAAGTGATATTATCACGTATCCCTGTTATACGCACAATTTACACCTCAAAAGACTCAATTTGGGATTTATTACTTTGATTGAAAACCAAAAATAAAACGATGTCAACTTTATTGAAATTTCCAATTGCTTTAATAATTTGAATTGATATTAATATTTTATGATTAATTTTATTGAAGTGAGAGATATACAAGATTAAGAGGAATGTATATCTCAGAGGTTGTGATAAGCTTGCTCAGCTTTGATGGTGAGTGACCATAAAACCATTTGAACTAATGAATTTCTTTTTTTTGTTTGAGATGGTAGATGTATAAAAAATTTTTGTTGCGCATAAATTTAATTAAACCAATAAACCATAGATGCTAATAAAAAATTTTACTGTTTATATAAAACAAAAAATAAATATTAGTAATCTATACAAAATCAAATACTTATTATCACTGTTACAAATTTTTATTCAAAGTGTTATTTTACAATTAGTAATAAAAAGACTAGAATATTAAATATCTTTTTTAGAAGTTTTAAGTTTAATAAAATGGTCAATGTTTCTGTATTTAAATACTTTAGCAGGATTTCCTCCTGCAATTGCATAAGGAGGTATTTCTCCATGAACAACTGAACCTGCCTGGATTATTGCTCCTTCACCTATAACTGTTCCAGGTAATATTATTACTTTTGCTCCTATCCAAACAAAATCACCTATAATAA
>CALUVP010000158.1 GCA_944324215.1 Candidatus Gastranaerophilales bacterium
TACATAATCCAATAATTCATATTCCTGAATATTTTTATAAACACCGTATGCCTGCGCCAAATCACAGTTAAAATCTATATTTTTAATGGATTTTTTCTCTATAACTTCCTGCATTATTTTCTCCCTATACAACTAAAATTATACAACCAACAATTTTATATTAAACCTGTTATATTATCTCTCGTAATCACTGCATCATAATTTTTATATCCGAGAATTGTCTCAATGTTATTTGAATGAGCACCTACAATCATACGGCATTCTTGGGAATTGTAATTTACCATACCTCGAGCAAACTCTACATTGTTTTCATCCATTATTGAAACAACTTCACCCTGTTTAAAATCATTAACTACATTTAATATTCCTATAGGCAAAAGACTTGAGCATTTTTCCAAAATAGCTCTCTTTGCTCCTTCATTAACGATAAGTCCGCCAACAATGTTTGTGGCGTAACCAATCCAACGTTTTTTGTCAGGAAGATTTTCATTTGTCGGAAGAAACATCGTTCCAATCTCTTCCTTATTAAAAATCTTGCTGATTACATAAGGAATTTTTCCGTTTGCAATAAGAACCTTACCTCCAAATCTTGTAACCAACTTAGCAGCTTCAAGTTTAGTTCTCATTCCCCCTCTTCCGCCTTCTGAAGCATCTGTTCCCAATGACATAATCTCATCTGTTACACCATCTACTTCTTTTATTAATGTGGCATCAGGATTTGTTTTTGGATTTGCTGTATAAAGACCGTCTATATCTGACAAGATAATTAATAAGTCTGCATCTAATTCGCTAGCAACAAGAGCAGATAATTTATCGTTATCCGCAAAACAAACTTTAACTCCTGCTAATACCTGATTCATTTTTATCGTTGAAACAGTATCATTTTGATTAATAATCGGAACAACTCCAAATTCCAAAATCTTATTCAATGTTGTTCTTAAGCTTAAGTATTTGTATCTTAATGAAAAATCATCTTCTGTTAAAAGTATTTGTGCAATAGGAACATCGTATATTCCAAATCCGTTTTCGTAAAAGGACATTAAACGGCTTTGACCGATTGCTGCACAAGCCTGTTTTACACCATCTTCGGCGGTAGAGTCCAAATTCAACTTCTTCTTACCCAAACCCACAGCACCGCTTGTTACCAAAATAACTTCTTTTCCTTGTTTAACAAGCTTTGCTATATCTTCTATAAAAGAATATATTCTGGAAATAGCAACTTCGCCGTCTTCATTCCTTAAGACATTTGTTCCCAATTTGATTACAATTCTTTTTGCGTTAACAAAATCTTCTCTTAGCATTTTTATATTCCCATTACTTTTAAGACATCTTTTATATCAGAAGAAGTCTTTTTAACATCTGCATTTGAATATTTTATAGCATTATCAGGATCCTTTAGACCATTACCTGTAAGTATACATACTATATCAGATCCTTCTTCCACAAGTCCTTGAGAGTGAGCTTGAATTAAACCGGCAACAGATGCTGCACTTGCAGGTTCACACAAAATGCCCTCAGTTGACGCTAACATTTTATAAGCTTCTGCAATTTTTTCATCACAAGCACAGCCAATTTTACCACAGCTTTCATCTCTTGCTGCTTCTGCCTGTTTCCAGCTTGCAGGATTACCTATTCTGATTGCTGTTGCAAAAGTTTCCGGCTTCATAATTCTTTCCCCGCGAACTATTGCCGCTGATCCTTCTGCTTCATATCCCATCATCTTTGGAAGCGCCTTTATTATCCCTTCTGAATAATACTCTTTATAACCTTTCCAATAAGCAGTTATGTTTCCTGCATTGCCAACAGGGATAAAATGATATTCTGGAGCTTTGCCCAATGCATCACAAATCTCGAACGCACCAGTCTTTTGACCTTCAATTCTGTATGGATTTACTGAATTTACAAGGGTTATCGGATGAGTAGAAGAAATTTCTCTTACACATTCCAAAGCCTGATCAAAGTTACCTTGAATTGCTATAATTTCTGCACCATACATCATTGCTTGAGAAAGTTTACCCAAAGCTATATATCCGTCAGGGATTAGTACAAAAGTCTTTATTCCTGCTTTTGCACCGTAAGCTGCTGCTGATGCTGAAGTATTACCGGTAGAGGCGCAAATTATTGCTCCGGCTCCTTCTTCCTTTGCCTTTGTAACAGCCATTGTCATACCACGGTCTTTAAAGCTTCCGGTCGGATTGCAGCCTTCAAATTTTAAATAAATATTTGCTTCTAAACCTATCTTTTTTGCTAAATTATCAGCTTTTATTAAAGGAGTATTCCCTTCATTTAAAGTTACTACCGGAGTAGTATCACTTACCGGTAAATATTTTCTGTATCTGTTAATAAGACCTTGGTAATACATAATATAATCCTTTCTACGTTTTATTTTAATATATCACAATAGAAGGTAAAATAAAATTATTATGTAAAGACCAATTGTCATTTAAGACAAAATCTTAATTATTATCATTTTTCCAAATTTTTATCACTTTTTTTGATTATCAATTTATCGTTTTCTATTTTATAATTAACCATATTTACTTTTGGGTCAACGTCTAACATTTGTAAAATAGTCGAATTTATACATAATGCCCAGCCATTGCCATTCCGTATTAGTTTTCTGTCGTAACTCATAGAATATACCTTGTGCTCTATTCATCAATAAGCGAGAAATCATCTCCCAGCTTCTCTTCTAATCTTTTAACAAGCTCTGAACATTTAATCCCTAACGCTTCTGAAAGCTGCCAAATAATTATGAATTTACAATGATGAATGCCATTTTCTAATTTTGACAAAGTAGCTCTGCTTATATCATATTCATCCGCCAGTTTATTAAGAGATTTATCAGTGTTCGTTAAGCGAAGTTCTTTAACGAGTTCACCAACTGTTTTAGAAAATTGTATTGATTTCTCATCATTCTGTTGCATCTAGAAATAATAATTGATATGATGTAGCTAGGCGTTTCGATTTTGAAATAGATGGGAGATTTACTTATGCATTACAAGTAAAATATTATAAATTTCATTCAATTTTGAGGAACTGAATTGAGGTAAAAGACTCTTTATTGAATTTATACAATCCAAATCACTTTTGTTTAAAATACTTACCTTTGGAAAAAAGAATATTGATGGAGTAACTTCAAAAAAGTTTGCCAATTTTGTTAAAACTTCACAAGAAATAAAACTTTTACCACTTTCAATAGCTGATATAGTCTGGGTTTGTACGTCAATAAATTCTGCAAGTTTTTCTTGAGTTAATTTTTTACTAATACGTAAATCTCTAACAATCGTACCAAAATTTTTTTTAATCTCATCTTCAGTGAACATAACAATATGATAGTTTTTTTGTTGCGCCATTTCTATCAGTTTAAAATTTATTATTACTGTTTTAATTTGTAGAATTCAATGTTAAAATGTAAAAAACATAATTAAAACAAAGTTAAAAAGGAGAAAATATGAACAGATTATCACGATTTATAGACAGTGAATTTACAAGAAACAGCTGGTTTTTCGCACAGGCGGAAAGTGGTATGATGACAGCTTTAGACTTTATAAACTATGTTTTGAAAGAAGGAGATCTCGTTAATCTTACAGAAAAAAAAACGATATGTATTGACAAGGTAAGAGATTGTTATTACGAATTACAATCTCTTATGCATCAAATAAAAGAAGAAATCGAAAAATACAGACAGGCTTATTTTGATGCGTTAGAAGATTAATCTGCAACTCTTATTATACTGTTTACTGTACAATCTGTTAACTCATTAACAACTTCCTTGATAAGTTTTTCCTGACAGCTTTCTGTGATTACAGTTATATCTGCCGTATTATCATCAGAAACACCTTTTTGAAGAATACTCGATAAACTTATGTTTTTATTGGCACAAATTGTACCGATTTTTGCAATCACACCAATGGCATTTGGTGCTGTTATTGAAATGTAGTATTTGTTATAAGTATTATCAATATTTACAGGGTTAGCTTTTGAAGTATGGTTGCATCTCATCATCGGAAGCATATAGTCAGTTTTTCCAAATTCGGCTGCTATTGCCAAAATATCTCCTACTACAGAACTTGCGGTAGGAAATTCTCCGGCTCCTGGGCCTGATAAAACTATACTTCCAATCGGATGTCCGCTTATAAGCACTGCATTCGTTACATAATCTGTATGAGCAAGCATGCTGTTTTTAGGAACAAGCATCGGATGTACTCTCACATCAGCGTTATCATTTTCATCAATAGTGGCACTTGCTATAAGTTTTATTTTGTATCCAAATTCATTAGCTTTTGCCATATCTTCTTTTCTTATTTTAGTAATACCTTCTCTATAAACATTTTCTATTTTTACTCTTTTTTTGAAGGCAATTGTTGCAAGAGTTGTTATTTTGTATGCAGCATCAAATCCTTCTACATCTCCGGTTGGGTCTGTTTCTGCATAACCTAATTGTTGAGCTTCTTTTAAAACATCTTCGTAAGAAGCGCCATCAGCATCCATTTTAGTAAGAATATAATTTGTTGTTCCATTTAAAATTGCATGGATTTTGTTAATTTTGTTTCCTGCCAAAATAGTTTTTATAGGCATAATTATAGGTATTCCACCGGCGATTGCTGCTTCATACAAAACTACTCTGTTGTATTCTTCTGCCAAATTAAAAAGTTCTTCTCCGCGTTTTGCCAAAAGTTCCTTATTAGCAGTTACTATATGTTTGCCGTTTTTTATAGCTGTAGAAATATAATCGAAAGCAGATTCTACACCACCTATTAATTCTACTACAACATCGATTGAAGGATCGTTAACTAATTCATAAGGATTATCAGTCAAAATACTTTTTGGAACATCAACACCTCTTTGTTTATAAAGATTTTTTACAGCAATCTTTACAATCTCTATATCTTCAAAATTCTGCAATGTCTTATAAACACCGCAACCAACTGTTCCTAGTCCAATAATACCTATTCTCAATTTATTCATAAATTTCTCCTTCAATGGGTTTAATTATAACACAAGAATAATTATTAATTAGAAATCATCTTTCCGTTTTATGGTAGTATAAATTTATGATAAAAAATTATTTAAAAATATTTGCAGGAGATTGTTTAGGGAGCTTAAATGCTTCAATAGTTGCACTTCCTCAAGCTTTAGCCTTCGGCGTTGCTACAGGCTTCGGAGCAGGAGCCGGGGTGTGGGGTGCTATAATTCTGACTTTTATTTCGGGAATACTCGGTTCTAAAATTCCTCTTGTATCAGGAATTACAGGCCCTGTAACTATTGTTATAGCCTCAATTATGGCAGCACTAAACGCTGATATCTCATCAGTTATTCTTGTTATGTTTATGGCAGGAATTTTGCAAGTAATACTCTCTTTAACTTCACTTCCGGCTATTGTTAAATACGTTCCATATCCTGTAATTTCAGGATTTATGAATGGTGTTGGGGTTATCATTATTTTGATGCAGCTTAATCCCATAATCGGACACCCCGTTATGTCAAATACGATTAACAGTATTAGTGCTTTTGTCAAAAATTTATCAACAATAAATCAAGACGCTTTATTTATAGGAATTTTGACTCTTGTTTTAGTATTTGCAATTCCTAAGAAATTTAATAAAATAGTTCCTGGTCAAGCTATTGCACTTGTGGTTTGTACTTTTATTTCCATAAAAATGGGACTCAATGTTGAAAGAATTTCCGAAATTTCAATATCATTTCCGGCACTTACCTTACCTAAGGCAAATTTACATGATGTAATCACTTATTTTCATTATGCTGTGACTCTTGCAATTGTTCTTTCTTCTGAAAGTTTACTTACCCTTCTTGTTGCAGATTCGCTTCTAAAAACAAAAACTTCATCAAGAAATATGTTATTAGGTCAAGGAGTCGGGAACATATTTTGCGCACTTTCTGGATCTGTTCCGGGTTCAGCTGCCACTATGAGAACTGTAGCTGCAATAAATTCAGGCTCAACAACAAGAATTACGACATTAATTTCACCAATTATACTTTTATTTTTACTCTTTAAGCTTTCAGGATTTGTTGCGCAAATTCCACTTGCTGTACTTGCAGGAATTCTAATTAAAATAGGGTATGACATCATTGATGTAAAATTACTGAAAGTTTTAAAATTTGCACCAAAAGATGACTTATATATATTAGCTTTAGTCTTTATGCTAACGGTATTTTATAATCTTATAGTTGCGGTCGGTGCAGGCATAACTTGTGCGGCTCTTCTATATGCAAAAAGAACTGCTGATAGCGCTAAACTTGTTCATAAATCCGTTTATGATAAAGATATTGCAAGGTTAGAAAAAATCTTGGAGAAAGATTACAAACACAAAATTCGTGTTGTTCATATTGACGGGCAATTCTTCTTCGGATCTGCCACACAGCTTGTATCACAATTCGAAGAAATTCTTGGAACTAAATACCTTATACTTGACTATTCTTCTGAAAATATTTTAGATATATCGGCAATTTTTGCTCTGGAAGACATTATAATAAGACTCCAAGCTCAAAAAATTAAAATTCTTCTTGTACTGGAAAGTGATACTGTAAAAGAACAATTTGAAAATCACGGTATTCTTAACCAAATCGGAGAAAAGCATTTATTCAGAACTGAAATTGATGCTATAAATTTTGCTAAAAATTGTTTAAAAAATAAAATTAAGAAGCGTCACTTCTGGGGGAAATAGTAATTATCATTATTCACTAAGATGTTTTTTCAAATTAGTTTTAACTCCACTCAAAGGGCCGTTATTTGGTGCAATTAAGTTTTGATAATAATTTTTTGCATACACAAACGGAAACTTAGGAAGCCAAGAAAATTTCATTATAACACCTGCAGCATCTGCACCTTGCGAAAACATTAACTCATCAATAGTATCTTCATAAGCTGGAGAAATTGATGAAAATATTTTTAAAAGATAATTAGTTGCAGTAACTCCATAATATCCAGTAGTTACACCAGGTTTCGTAACCAATTCAGTTATTGTAAAATTTGAATTATCTTCTATTGAATATATATCAGCTGGAAGAGTCATTTCTCCACCTTTAACATTTTCGATCTGATACTGCTGACCGTTATAAACTATTACCATTAAATTCGGTTTTGGCATATAAATATCATCGAATAGATTATCTAAAATGGGCTGACCGTTAATATCAGTCACGCCATATTTATAATTTTTACAAGTTAAAAACATTCCACCAAAAAGTAAATCAATAGAAGAATATTCAGGAGGTAAAACCTCAAATCCCTTTTCATCAAAAAGACCGCATCTGCTGCCGCGAGTAAGCTTTGCAAATTTACCCAAAACTCTCTCTGCACGATTATACTTTGGTTCTACTAAAATATTTCCATCATCACCCATTATTCCAAACTTAGAGCCATCTTGTATAATCCAAGCGGTTTCACCCAATTTGATAAGCTTTTTATATCTGGCATCTACTATAATATTTCCTGACTCGTCCTTTAATCCGAATTTTCCATCATAATTATACACTGACGGTGAGGAATATACTGAAGCCTGAATTAATAACAAAAATAAAATCAATAAAGCACTTTTCTTCATAATTAAAGATTAGCATAAAGGGAATACTTTTGTCATTATTTAATAAAATAATTTTTTAATCTTTCTAATAAACTATATTTTTTCACTCTAAAATCTTCTTCATAGTACATTAGCGTACTAGGTGTTGCCCTATAGTCTAACTGCTTTCGATTCTTTATGCATTTGTCTATTTTGTTTAACATTTCTTTATCTTCTGATACAAAACCATATTTTCTATAGAAAATGTGAGGAGGATTATGAGGATCTAAAGCTAAAGTAGAAGCATATACACTCATCCTACCTTCAAAGCCGCATTTTTTGCTCATATTTTTAGCAAAGTCTAAAAACATCTTGCCAAAACCTTGCCTTCTTTCTCTGTAAATAGCCAATGATGCTATATAAACATCTTTATTAATAGACGGATATGCAACCATTTGACCTATTACAGAACCATTCTTTAAATTAATTAGTTTATATAGATCTGTGCCCTTTGGATTATAAATTAAATTTTGTGGAATTTTTCTTGGTTTTATCGGAGTCATACATAATCTAAAGCGTGTAAAAAAAATATTTGCTATGATTTTCTAATCAACCATTTCTCTCAACTTTTTCAACTGATCGCGAATTTCCGCTGCACGTTCAAAGTCAAGAATTTTTGCTGCTTTGTGCATATCTTTTTCTAATTTATTAATAAGCTTAGGTAAATCCTTCTTCTCTATTCCCAAATCCACCATCTCTTCAGCTACAATATCTTCCAAATCCCTATAACTAGCAACAAGAGATAAAAGATTATTTTCTATAGGCTTTTTGATTGTTTGAGGGATGATACCGTATTTTTCGTTATGCGCAAGTTGAATTTCTCTCCTACGATTAGTTTCATCAATAGCTCTCTGCATAGAATCCGTTATCTTATCAGCATACATAATAACTTCTCCGCAAGCATTACGGGCTGCACGACCTATTGTCTGAATTAAGCTTGTATCAGATCTTAAAAAACCTTCCTTATCAGCATCCATAATTGCGACCAGAGAAACTTCCGGTATATCAAGCCCTTCTCTTAGTAAATTGACACCAATTAAAACATCAAATTCCCCAAGCCTCAAATCTCTTAGAATTTCAACACGTTCAATAGATTTAATTCCGCTATGCAGATATCGAACTCTAATACCTTCCTGCAAGAAATAATCACACAAATCTTCCGCCATTTTCTTGGTCAAAGTCGTTATAAGAACACGTTCTTCTTTCTTAGCTCTTTTTTCAATCTCAACTTTCAAGTCAGAAATTTGAGTTTCAATTGGTCTTACACTAATTTTCGGATCTACTAAACCTGTTGGACGAATGATTTGTTCTACCATTTGTTGAGAGGTTTTTCTTTCAAACTCCCCAGGGGTTGCTGAAATATAAATTTTTTGTCCGACTTTTGCAAAAAATTCTTCACTTTTTAACGGTCTGTTATCTTTTGCACAAGGAAGTCTAAACCCAAATTCAACAAGTGTATTCTTTCTTGAAGCATCACCATGATACATCCCGTTCAATTGCGGAAGTGTAACATGAGATTCATCAATTACAGTTAAAAAATCTCCTCTAAAATAATCTAATAATGTAGCTGGGGCAGAGCCTACCGGACGACGCTCTATTATTCTTGAATAATTTTCAATCCCTGAACAATAACCCATCTCTTTTATCATTTCAATATCATACTTCACTCTTTGTTGATGTCTTTGAGATTCTAAAATTTTATTTTGGCTTTCCAGTTCTACTACTCTATTATTAAGCTCCTGCTTTATCATCTGAATAGTTTCTTCTTCATTCTCATCATATGCTATATAATGCACTGCTGGATAAATCATAACTGAATCAGGAACTTCGATAATTTCTCCTGTTAAATTATCAATTCTAACAATTTTTTCTATTTCATCACCAAAGAAATAAATTCTTGTAATAATTTTTTCATA
>CALUVP010000159.1 GCA_944324215.1 Candidatus Gastranaerophilales bacterium
TTCTTTTTCCTTACAACTTGAATACGCGGAAAATCCTCGTCTGTTATAAGAAAATAAGGATATTTTTTATCATCTTTTAGAAGAATATTATATCTGGGTTTATGTTTTTTTATTAAATGCGATTCCAGAATAAGAGCTTCTACTTCGGAATCTGTAATAATATATTCAAGTTTTTCTATTTGGGATACTAAAACATTAGTTTTTACGCTATCGTGTTGTTTATGAAAATAGCTGTACACACGGCGTTTAAGATTTTTAGCCTTTCCGACATAAATAATTTCTCCGTCTTTATCGTAATAAAGATAGCATCCAGGCTGTTCGGGAACAAGCTTAATAGTTTCTTTTAATGTCTCGTTCATAATAAGTATTATACACGATTTTTGCTCATTGGCTAAGTATGATTTCCTCTCGGAATAGATTTCACCCCACCCCCTACCCCCCTCCCTCAAGGGGAGGGGGAAGATAAATGCTGAAACGAGTTCTGCAGGACACAAGCATTATACATTCCCTCCCTTTTTAGGGGAGCGAATTTGCGGACGGACTACACGAACTGAGTGAGTTAGTCCGGATAGCGAACTGATTGAGCGACTGAGCCTTTGGACTCATGAGCGAAAATCTGTGAGCGTGAAGCAAATCCAAGACAGGGTTAGGGTGGGGTGAGGCAAATGCTGAAAAAAGTTCTGCATAACACAATCATCGTATGTTCCCTCCCTTTTTAGGGGAGGGTTAGGGTGGGGTGAGGGTGGGGTGAGGCAAATGCTGAAAAAAGTTCTGTAGGACACAACGCTAAATACTACAAATCAACCTTCGAAACATCTACAAGTTCCAAAAACTCTATACCAAAAGCCTCTGCAAGTTTTTCAAGAGTTTCTATCGTCGGTGAAACCTCTCCGCGCTCAATTTTTCCTATTGTGTTTCGGTTTAAATCAGCTTCATACGCAAGTTGTTCTTGTGAAAGTCCTTTTTTTATCCGCTCAAACTTAACCTTTAAACATATCTTCTTGTTTATAGAACCGCTAGAATTATTCATAATACCTATTATAATAGTCACTTGACATATTGCAATCAATCTACTACAATTAGCATGTTGCATACTACAATAGTCAAAAAGGAGGAAGCTATGAAGCAAGAAAGTTTGGATCTGCTGGATGAAATTAACTACACAATTCAAGAAAATAAAAATAATCTCGAAATTTTGGTTTCTTATAGTGACAACAATCCCGATGTTCCACTAGTCAATATTGCAGATCTTTTAAGACAAGTTAGCTTGAAACAGAAAAAAGTTCTCGATGATTCCAACAAATTTGCGTGTGATTTGTACAAATATCTGTTCAAAGTTGATTAAACTTGAAAAAATTGTTTTAAATATTGCCCTGTATAAGAATTAGGATTTTTTGCAACTTCCCCTGGAGTTCCGCAAGCAACAACCTCGCCTCCTGCATCTCCGCCTTCAGGGCCCAAATCAATTATATAATCTGCAACTTTTATCAAATCCAAATTGTGTTCAATGATTAAAATAGTGTTACCGTTATCAGCAAGTTGTTGAATAATTTTAATCAATTTATCCAAATCATGCCAGTGAAGCCCCACAGAAGGTTCGTCAAGCAGGTAAAGAGTTTTTCCGGTTGCACGTTTATTCAATTCAGCAGCAAGCTTAATTCTTTGTGCCTCCCCGCCTGATAAGGTCGTAGCGCTTTGACCTAATTTTATATAATCCAAACCCACATCATTTAGAGTCTTTAATTTATTTGAGATTTGCGGAATATTTTCGAAAAATTCATAAGCTTCTTTCACGCTCATTTCAAGGACGTCAGAAATCGTTTTGCCTTTATATTTAACCTCTAAAGTTTCGTTGTTATATCTTTTTCCTTTACAAACATCACATTTTACGTAAACGTCAGAAAGGAAATTCATCTCGATTTTTAGAACGCCGTCTCCTGAACAAGCTTCACATCTTCCGCCTTTTACGTTAAAACTAAATCTTCCGGGTTTATATCCCCTCATTTTAGCTTCGTTAGTTTTTGCATAAAGTTCTCTTATCGGAGTGAAAACATCTGTGTAAGTTGCAGGATTAGAACGTGGAGTTCTTCCGATTGGGGATTGATCTATATCGATGATTTTATCTAAGTTTTCAAAGCCTAAAATCTCATCAACGCCTTGCGGTTTAGGTCTGTTTTTGCGGAGTTTGTGTACCGCGTATTCATAAATCAAATCCTGCATAAGAGTTGATTTACCTGAACCTGAAACACCTGTTAGAACAACAATTTTCCCCAATGGAATATCCAAATCGATGTTTTTGAGGTTATTAAGATGCGCATTTCTTATCTGCAAATAATTTCCGTTACCTTCTCTGATTGTTTTTGGGATTGGAATATTGTATTCTCCGCTTAAATATTTCCCTGTAATAGAAGCTTTCGCATTCATAATATCAGCGACATCACCTTGAGCGATAACTTCACCACCGTTAACTCCGGCTTTTGGACCAATATCTACTATATAATCAGCATTTCTGATTGTATCTTCGTCGTGTTCTACAACAATTAAAGAATTTCCCATATTTCGGAGTTTTAGAAGGGTTTTGATGAGTCTGTCATTATCTCTCTGGTGCAAACCTATTGAAGGTTCATCAAGAACGTATAAAACTCCAGAAAGTCCGCTTCCGATTTGAGTAGCAAGCCTAATTCTCTGTGCTTCACCGCCTGAAAGAGTTCCGGAGGTGCGCGCAAGGTTTAAATAATTCAATCCGACATCGCACAAAAATTTCAACCTTGCGCGCACCTCATCAAGAATTTGCTTACCTATTTTCATCTGAAAATCAGAAAGCGTAAGATAAAGTTCACTTACAAATTCATACGCTTTATCTACAGGCATTAAGCAAAATTCATAAATATTTTTGCCGTTTATTCTAACAGCTAAAGGAAACGGCTTTAACCTCGCTCCACCGCATTTTTCGCAAGGAGTTGTCACCATATATTTTTCAATTTCAGCCTTCCAATATTCACTTTCAATATTGTAATGCTTCATCAAAAACGGAATTACACCGATAAATTTTTGAAGAGTTGTTCTGTATCTTTTAGAGCCAAACTCTCTTATTCTCATAGGAATTCTATCTTCTGAACCGTATAATATTATGTTTTGATGCTCTAGCGGTAAATCCTTAAACGGAATATAAAAATCTATATTGTATGAAGCTTTTACTGCATTTAAAACATCTTCATAATACCCTGTAGATGACTTACTCCAAGGGTAAATTGCACCTTCATTGATGGATTTGTTTCTATCAGGTACAACTAAATCAGGGTCGATTTTGAAATCAACACCGATACCGCCGCATTTATCACAAGCACCGTAAGGCGCATTAAATGAGAAAATTCTCGGAGTTAATTCTTCAAAGCTTAAATTACAGTCAGGACAGGCAAGTTTTTCACTATAGATAATTTCTTCTCCACCGACAACATCAATCGTTGTAACTCCTTCAGCTTTCTTCAGCGCAATCTGAACGCTATCTGCTATTCTTGAACGAGCTTCCGGCTTCACTACAACACGGTCAATTACAACAGAAATTGTATGAGCTTTCGTTTTTGCAAGTTTAATCTCATCTTCATCAAGATTATAAATCTCACCGTCAACTTTTACACGAACAAAACCTTCCTGTCTTAATTCTTCAAATAGAGATTGAAATTCACCCTTCTTACCCTTTACAATCGGAGCTAAAATTTGGATTTTGGTGCCAACTTCCAATTTTAAAATGCTAGACACAATTTCATCAATCGTCTGTGGTTTAATCGGTTTTCCGCATTTCGGACAAAACGGAGTTCCTATCCTTGCGTACAAAAGCCTCAAGTAATCATAAATTTCCGTCACCGTTCCGACGGTTGATCGCGGATTATTACTTGTTGATTTTTGGTCAATAGAAATAGCAGGAGTAAGCCCGTCTATATAATCAACATCAGGCTTATCCATCTGGCCCAAGAATTGTCTTGCATAAGTAGAAAGGCTTTCTATATACCTTCTCTGTCCTTCTGCAAAAATCGTATCAAACGCTAACGAGCTTTTGCCGGAACCTGATACTCCGGTAAATACTACCAATTCATTCTTTGGAATTTCAAGAGAAACGTTTTTTAAATTATGCTCTCTTGCACCTTTTATAACGATTTTATCTCCCATACCAAAATTATATCACCAATAAATTATAAAAAGACCCTGATTCAGGAATTTTGGAAGTTGTAAATTAACAATTGGTTTGCGAAAAATTCACACAAGGTTTGATAATTTTATTTAGCAACACATACAGCATATAATCTTTTTTTAGCTTTTTCCCAAGATGAATTTTGCATTGGTAATCCAGTGGATACATCATTAAAATCCCAGAAAAAAGGATGGGCATTATCAAATAACAAATAAAACTCTGGTCCTATTGGGAAATGTATTTGTTTGGCTTTTGTAGAATTAAAGTTTAAATTAGTGGTATATCTATCCTTACTGATTTTGGTATCTAGTGGTATATTATATACATATCTTACAATTACCAATATTTCATCGTAACTTGGTAATTTACCTCCTACATCCTCACATTGGCGTTTTGCATCTACCCATTCAAAATAAACATCGTGTCTGTGTTTTTTTAACTCACAAGAACCATTTATATTATAGCCCTTTTTCTTTAAATTTTGACAATCCATAATAGAAACAGCTTTTGGCGAAAATGAAGGTGTTATTATTTTTACATCATTTATTATTACCGATGAATCTAGCCTTTTTACATTTTCACGTTTATCTGTTATAGACGGCATTAAATGATTAAGGTAATCTCCTAATTGAAGAAATGAACAAATCAATAATATTATTATCAACGGATTTAATATAAAATACGTCCAAATATTAGTCCATAAAGTCACTTTCTTTATGAAAGCAAATTCTAATTTATTATTAAAAAATTTATTATATGTCCATAACTCGATATAGTAAGAAATAAAAAAACAAATTACGTGTAACAACAAAAGAAATAATTCAAAAATAACAAAATAGTTAAGAATATTAGATTTTTGAGTTAAATATAAAATTGGGACAATTAATATTACACCTGCAATTGTTGAAAAAATATTAGCAAGAGTTAAAGAATAAAACTTTTCTTTTATACTAATTTTTTTATTTTTATCTAAAAATTGAAATACAATTATTTCTACAATAATAACTAACAGTAAAAATATTAAACCATGCAAAAAACTAGCATCAAAAAAGCCCGTTTTAAAAGCTAATGATGAAAATGCATATTCGTGTGCGTATATCCATAACGGAATTCCTCCATCAGCATAAGCCGGTGTAGTATTAAATAATAACGATAAAAGTACAAATGATAAAATTAATCTGAAATGTTTCATAAGACAATTGTAACGTAAATATACTGTTATAGTGTTGACTCTCATCAATTTTTAGTCAATAAATCTTTGCTAATTATCTTTGATAGTTTGTAGGTTGGGCTTATTGAATTGTCCCCACTAAAACGTAATCGGTCAGTAGGACATTGCAAGGTATTCTCTGTATTCACAAGGTGTCATTTTGTTTAACCCCCATTGATATCTTCTATTATT
>CALUVP010000160.1 GCA_944324215.1 Candidatus Gastranaerophilales bacterium
ATGATTGGAGATCTTGTTTCTTCTGCAGCTTCTGCAATACCTTGCAAGATTTCCATGTTGTTAACGTTGTAAGCACCAATAGCGTAACCGCCAGCTAATGCTTTTTTGAACATTTCGTTTGTTCCAACTAGTTTTCTTTCACTCATCTGAGTTCTCCTTCTTTTTTTACACAGAGGTTAAAACCTCTTTACATGGTAAAAATTACTACAAAAATTGGTAAATGTAAAGCAAGATTATTTTCCGAATCTTCTGTTTCTTTTGTTGTATTCCAAAATACATTCAGCCAAAGCGTCCTTGTCAAACTCCGGCCAGAATTTTTCCATTACAATAATTTCAGAATAAGCTATCTGCCACAATAAATAATTGGAAACTCTCATTTCACCACCGGTTCTTACCAACAAATCAGGATCAGGAATATTTCTTGTATACAAATGTTTTGAAATTGTTTCTTCTGTTATTTCTTTTTCGCCTGATTCTATAATTTCCTTAACTGCGTGAACTATTTCATCACGAGAGCCATAATTGAAAGCTATTTGAAGATTAACACCAGTATTATTTTTTGTTATATCAACTGAATTTTGTAAAATTTCCTGCAATTTTGGACTAAGCTTTGTTGTATCACCTATAAATGAAATTACTACATTGTTTTCATTCATCTCTTTTAATTCGTTCTTCAGAGTTTGCGCCAACAAATCCATTAGAAAATTAACTTCCTCAGGTTTTCTGTTCCAATTTTCCGTTGAAAATGCGTAAACTGTTAAATACTTTACTCCAAAATCATCACAAGCGCGCATCGCAGCTTTTAGTGCATCCACTCCTTTTTTATGACCAAAAGCCGTTGGAAGATTTCTCTCCTTTGCCCAGCGGCGATTTCCATCCATTATTATCGCTATGTGTTTTAAATCACACTCTTCTACAATCTTTTTTATATCTTCCATACTATTCCTTGTTATTTATTTTCCAGCAACTTAAAAATTTTAAAAACCGACTCTTTCAGTGATTCTACCTCAACCTCTTCATCAAGTTCAAGTGTTATTGTAGGAATATTTCTTTCTACCCCTGCCCAAGTTCCAAAACTACCCGGAGTAGGATAGCCAATATTCCCCTCTACAGGATAATTAATAATTTGTGAAATTTCTTCCGCTAAAGCTTCTGCATCTCCATCATAATTAACAACTTTAAAAGGTGCATGAAGCGTCAATATAATTTTAGGATTATACTTTTCCACCACGCTTATCACAAACTTTGTTTCTTTTTCACTTTCCGGAAACTCACCACCGAAAAACTCATTTCTTTCAGTAAGTTCCCAATTTCCTGTGGGAAAATTTCTGTTCAAATCAACACCATTTTCGTTGGTTCGAACATTATTTCGAACGCCATATTCATTCAGACAGGGAATAAAAAGCAATTTAGTATTTTTATTATCCTTCAAATACTCGTCTATCAAATACTTACCTTGAGGTTCATCACCATGAAAACACCCTATTACTAACACTTTTGGATTTTTTGTATCTCCGGCAGTTTCCACTTCTTGCTCTCCTAAGGCTTTATTACAGACAGAACATAATCCTCTGTAAAATATTTATTTGCAACATTTCGTATTTGTTCAGGAGTAACAGAGTGCAAGAGTTTTCTAACTTCCTGCTGATAATCATAAGGTTTTCCCATAATTGAATAATAAGCCATCATATTTGCTTGTTGAGAGTTTGTCTCTGTTACAAACTGTTGTTTGCCTATCAAATTATTTACAGCATTCTTCAATTCCTGCTCATTTACAGGAATGTTCTTTATTTTTTCTATTTCTTCTTTAAAACCTTCTATTGAAGTTTTTATATTGGTTGGCTCTGTGCCTATATATATACTAAATACGGCTGACTTTGCATGAGTTTCGTATGCAGATCTTACCGTATATGCCAAACCTTTTTTCTCTCTTAACTCTAGGAATAATCTTGAAGATAAGCCACTTGCACCTAATATTATATTAAGAAGCATCAATACAGGATATTCTTCAGAGCCTATTGTTGGAACAAGCCAACCTTGAAGAATTTGCGCCTGATTAGCATCCTCTTTTATAATTTCTGAATACTCTTGAGTTATATCTTTAGGACACTCAATCAGAGATCTATTTTCTACTGATTCTGGAAGAATCCCCAAATATTTCTCCAATAAATCTGAATCAACATCACCTACAAGAACAAGAGTTTTCTTGCCACTATCCAATATTTCTTTGTAAGAATTTACAACATCTTCCCTTGTAACTTTATCAAGTTCTTCCAAAACCTTCGTATAACTATGTCCATAATAATGATTTTTGTAAACAGTCTTTGTAAATAAATCAGACACTTTAACTTTTGCAGAATCCAATTCCGCCGTTAATTCACCCTTCATTTTAACTCTCTCTTTTTCAAATTCAGAGAAAGTTGAATTTAGGATTATATCTTGCATGATAGAAAGTGCTTTTTCAAAATCTTCATTTAGACACACAAATCTAATCCTTAAATAGTCAGATTTCATTTCACACGAAAAATCTATCGCATTCTCATCCAACAGAGCAGCTAATTCTTCTGATGAATAGCTTTTCGTGCCCTTTAAAAGCAATCTATTCATAATTGAATATTCACCTGCAAATTTTTCTGGCTTAATAATTGAAATATTCAATGTTAACGCTGCTCTCGGAGTGTTTTTATTTTGTTTAACGCAAACACTAACGTTATTTTTTAACCTAAATTCTCTCATAAGAAAATTTAACCACAAATAAAATATGGTTTCAAATTGTAAAAAAAAATATCGAAAAACGCATGTTCATGGTAAAATTTACTTGATGAAGATTTTAGAAGTAAGAGATGGTTTTATAAAATTTGAAGCTGATGAGAGTATAAGCTTATCTTCTTTCATAGTAGTTTCAGGGCTTGAGAAGAATTATATTGCTCAAATCATACAAATAAAACGTTCCGGTATAAATCCGATTGCAATTGCAAAAATTTTATTTTTATACGACGGAACTTTGCAAGCTTACGATAAGACACTTCCGCCTGAAGATGCTGCAATAAAAGATTTTACATCTGATATTTTGCTCAATTCCATAAGAGCAGAAAATCCTATTATTGCAGGAGAAATGCATAAAAAAAATTTAAACATAGTGGTTGATGCGTCAGCTTTTGACAAAAAAATGCTTATGAGCATTGACGACAAAGATGAAAACAATATTATAGTTAGAAATCTTTCAAAACAATTCAATAATTTGAACAAAAGAGTTGTTATTATAGATACTCTTGGAATAATTAATGCAAAGAAATTTACAGCCGGTATTGATTTCAAATTACCACTAGATACAGCTTCATTAGCATTTATGTATCAAGATTGTTTGAATGATGCGACAAGTGACAGCAAATCTCTTATTATAGAAATTTTTAAAGACCTTGCGGAATATTCAAGTACGGTTCCTTTTGTTCCGTTTGAAGCGCTAAAAAATATTGTTGATGATATGGTCGATAAATCTCACGTATTTAAGCTTCTTGTTCTTAAGAATAAACTTGCTAAATTCCACAAACTCGGGTATTTTGCAAAAAACGAATTAGAAGCCGACAAAATTGAAAAAATTCTAGAACAAAAATGTTCCATTATTGATTTATCGAAACTGGATAGCAACTTCCAAAACAGGTATTTAGCATTTTTGTATGAAAAAATGCTAAATAAAAATAATATTCAAGTCTTTCTTGAATTATCCAATACTACAAGCAAAAAAAACCTAAAAAATATACTGGAAGGTGCTATTCCAACAGCTTTTATAACACATTCTAAGTTCAAATATTTGAACGACATAAAAAACTTGTTTGATAACTTTATAATTTCACCATCGTTTACAAATAATGAAATTTTTAGGGTTTATAACACCTTTTTAAATGCAATTCCAACTGGAACGTACTTAATTGCAGGTGAAGCTGTAAATTATATTCCTCTAATCTCTTCATCAAAAATAATAGACGAAGTAGTTCATCTACCGCAAAGTCAAGAAGAACATTTAACAGAGGAAACTAAACAAAAAAATGAAGAAATTGATAATAATATTGAAGATACTAAAATTGAAGAGTTAGAGAATTCTACAGTCGAGCTTAATGATAAAAATGAAAATGAAGATATTGTTCAAAATACATTATCTGAAGTTGAAGAAAGTATCCAAGAAGAAAAACTTAATGAAGAATATGCTGTGAATACAGAAAAGCCCGTCGAGAAGATTGATATCGTAGAACCAGAGTTAGTGGATAATGAAGAAGAAGAAGAATTTTCTGGCGAAAACTTTTCATCTAACAAGCTTTCAAAAGAGGAGATAATAGCAAACATTCAAGAAAAATCTGAAATAGTTATATCAAGTGTTGCTCAAGATTTAAAACAACCTGTTGGAGACATGTTTGAAAGCGATAAAATTGAAGATGAAAATATTGAAAGTGAAGTTAGTGAAGAACTTGAAGTATCAGAAGATTTATCAGAGAGTGATTTAGAATTAAACGACCAACTTTTTAATGAACAAAACGATGACTTTTCTCAATCAAATGAAATAATAGAAGAAATTGATTTAGAGCAAAATGCTGAAAACGATGTTGTTAAAGAACCCGCAATAGAAATTACCGAGCCTTTCGAACAAATACTTATGGAGGATGACAGTAACGAACAAAGATATAGTTCTGTAGAAGAAATTTCGTTGGAAGATAGTTTCGGTAACGAAATGGAATACACAGAAGAAATTACAGATTACGTTTCACAAAAAGAATCACCCCTTTTAGAAGAAGACTTGGAAACAAATGACGAATTAAATTTTGAAAAAAATGTATCTGAGGAGGATGTTTTATCTAGCGAATATATGGAAATGTCTTCGGAAGAGAGTTCTGAAGTGGTAATACCTGAGGATTTAGATTTTGACATAGAATCACCAGAAGACCAACAAGTTGTTAACATTGAAGAAAATAGTCAAAATCAAACTATTCAAGAAGATTCCGACGTATTACCTATTTCTAATGATACAAATGAAGACTTTGAAGAAATTGTGGAACTGGATCCAGAAGAGACTAACGATAATGACATTATCATTGATATAACAGACGAAGATTTTCCTGAAGAAAAACAATCAGAGGAAGAAATAGATAAGCAAATCGTAAAAGATGTTGACAAAGTCTTTACAACAAGAAAAGATGATGATATTTCAGATTCAGATCTTGATTTTATAGATGAACTAAACAGCGATGATAGTATTTTAGACGAAGTCTCTGATGGGGATCTGCTTTTGGAAGACGCCACTTCTGATGATGAAAATTATGGAATATTAGAAAATGATTCAGATACGGTACCTTTGGATGAGAACAAAAATGATGACATCTTAGAAACGAGAAATTCATCAACGCCAATTGTTCCGGTTTATGATGCAGAAATACCCCAGGAAGACATGGTTGAGAGTGATCCTATCCAACAGGGCGATAACGTAGTTCATGCAAAATATGGAAATGGTGTTGTCGAAAAAATGATAAAATACGGAAATAAAACTTTATTTTCAATAAATTTTGATAATATTGGAAGAAGATTGTTAGATCCGACCTTAACAGAAATTAAAAAAGCTTAATACGCTATTTACAAAAAAATTTTTTACTAGTACAATGTACCTACTCACTATCCTCAAGTGATAGACAGTTATTAAGGAGTCATTAACCTCAATTTCTGTCACAAGTGAAAGGAAATATAAAATGGCAAATATTAAGTCAGCAAAAAAAAGAATTCTAATTGCAGAAGCAAACAGACAAAGAAATGTAGCATTTAAAACATCTATCAAAACAGCTATAAAAAAAGCTTTAACATTGGCAGAAAGTGATGATAAAGATGCTTTAAATTCAGCTATATCAAAAGTTTATCAATTGTGCGACAAGGCTGTTTCAAAGGGTATTTTACACAAAAATACAGCTGCAAGGAAAAAATCAAGACTTGTTTTAGCTATTAAAAAATTAGCAAAATAAGCTGTTAGTTTGATTAAACTTAGAAAATGGACTTCCTTTTTATGGAAGTTCATTTTTTATTTTTCAAATTTTATAACTGAAGAATACAAATTATATTCATCTATTACAGAAACCTTATCTGTTAATTTTAATTTTGGGTTATTCTTTAGCATAAAATAGTATACCCCTTTCGGTAATAGTTCTATTTTGTTATTACAAATTTCAGTGTACTTTTCACCGCAACCTTCGTTGATAATAACTACATCACTTTTATTCTTTATGTAATAGTAATATCGATGGAACGCATCATCCAATAATATTTTTTCATTTTTTTCAATTCTCATTTCTACATAGTGAACAATTTCTCTTGCTGAAGTATAAAATTTATAAGGATTTATTGTGTAATAAATTGAAGTTATTATACTTATAAAACAAGCTAAAGTTAAAATACATTTACGAAATTTCAAATTGTATTCTGATATTGATATAACAAATAACGGGAACAAAAACATTATCAATCTTGCTTCAATAGGATATAATTTTAGAGCAGAAGCTATAAAAGTTAAAATAATAGGGAGGTATAAAAAAGATTTTTTTTGTATACTTTCATTATTGATAAAAACTGCAGAACAAATTGTCATTACAAGCATAAAAATTCCAATCATTTCCGCAATAATTTTGTTAAAACTAAATAATTCTCCAAATCTTATTGCAATTCTCAGAGGATGAACAAGAGACACAAAACCATAACCATTTTGCCACCAATTATACATTCCCTCATAATTATAATCTGAAACAGGTTTTAGAGTATAAAGATAGAAAATAATAAAACTTAACAGGAATGGAATACAAATTTTTAATAAAATCTTTGGGTTTTTAAATAAAATAACAGATAAATAGCTTCCTATAATAAAAAGTGACGATAAAGAGAACCACGGAGCTAGAGCTATGAATAATGGATAATACCATTTATATTTATTTTTAAAAATAATCTTATAAAATATTATCATTAATAATATTGAAATAAGTAACTCTAATGAATACTGCTTAAATTGAGCGCAATAAATAATCGTCGTTGTGTTAAAAACAAAAATGATAAGTCCAACAATTTTTGAGAAATTATTTTTTATCATCATTTTTAACAATATGTAAAAACAAGGAATAGAAGCTAAACCTGCCAAGAATGGAATTATTCTGAAAGTTAAATCCCTGACGTATACAGAGACAGGATTTATAAATTGATAAAGCGCTTTTGAAAATACAAGAAATAACGGAGGCGCGACTTGCAAATAATCAAGCCCTTTAAATAATTCCATATAACTTTTTTTATTTATAACATTCAAAGCCAAA
Organism: Candidatus Gastranaerophilales bacterium; assembly: GCA_944324215.1. Lineage (GTDB taxonomy): Bacteria > Cyanobacteriota > Vampirovibrionia > Gastranaerophilales > Gastranaerophilaceae > CAG-196. The sequence goes on from CALUVP010000160.1 coordinate 7,329, forward strand.
CAAGCTTCATCTCCCCAGAAAGAGAGATTTCTAAAATAAGCAAAACACCTTATTAAAACACCAAATAGAAGTACCATTGGTACTATAAATTTACAGAAGCCATGTATTCTACTATCTACATTCACTTAACCTATCCTCTATTCTCAAAGTATACAGCCTTAACATATTTCGGCTTAAAAGGCAAATCATACATTTTATAGTCCCTTGCAACGTCAACTACATTATCATGAGAAGACAGAAAATAATAATCACCATTTGGCAATGAATTTATGTAATCATTACAAATATCAACATTACATTTTATACAAGTTACCGGCATTTTATAAATTTTATTATCTATACTTTTACCAATCATATAATAATAGAATTCATTGGCATCATTGTCCATAATAATAGAATCTTTTTCTTGAATATTTTTTTGCAAATAAATTATCACATCTCTGGCATAAGAATAAGCCATTTCTTTTGCATATACAGTCGTCGAAAAAAGAGCATATATAACAAGCAGAACCAGAGTAAATTTAAGAATGTTATTAAAATATCCCTTTAAATCTGCAATAACTATTACAAAAACAGGAAGCGTAAACAAAATAAGTCTGGAATAAACAGGATATTTATGAAGAAGTGAAGCTATTATCAAAATAAGTACAGGTAAGCAAAACAAAACTTTCTCTGAAAAATCTCTTTTGGAAAAACAGAAATTACACAAAGAATAAAAAATAATACATCCTGAAAAAATTGCCAACACTTTATTAGAAACAAAAATTTCACCAAATCTTAAAAATAATCTTATCGGATGGTGAAAATCCAAGAAAGCCTTAAAATTAACCCACACCTGATCCATGCCGGAATAATTGATTAGAAAAACGTCTTTAAGACTCAGAAAATAATACGCAACACAACTTAACACAAGAAGGATAATGCAATATAAAAATTCTCTATACCTTTTCTTTACAAGTACCCCAAGCATTCCGGCAGCTATAATAAAGAAAGAAGAATAAGAAAACCAAGGTACAATGGAAATTAGAAAAGAATAAAACCATTTGTACTCTCCTCTTATAATCTTTAAGAACAACGTAATAAGTATTACTGCACATAGCAATTCAGTTTCATACTGTTTACATTGTGATGAATATATTATTGAATGAGCATTCAAAGCAAAAAGCGCAAACGAAAATAAAATCTTAACTTTATCTTTAAAAACCAAATTAATCAAATAAAAAAATGCCGGTAAAGTTAAAACACCGCTCAAAAATGGGACTATCCTGATTAAATAATCCTTATAAAAATCATTATCAAAGTGAAAAATATCAATTAATGCTTTAACCATCAAGCAAAAACCGGCAGGAGCCGCCTGTAAGTAATCTAATCCTCCCAATAAACCTTTGTAAGATTTTGTAAAAAAATTAATAGCAAGTCCGGCCTCATCAAACCATAGAGAAGAATTTTGTAAATAAAGATACAGCCTTAACAATATACCTAAAGCAAAAAGGAATATAATAAAAAACTTATACCCTCTCTTCAAAATAAAGTCTACCACTAATCCTCCAAATACTTTCTATTAACAAGTTCGTCAGGTAAAAATTGCTGTTCAATATCAGGAGCATCGTGAGTATAGATATAACCATCACCAAACCCATATTTTTTAGCATCTTTGTAATGAGCATCTCTTAAATGTAATGGAGGAGGAAAATCTTTTCCGGACTCAATATCTGCAAGAGCTTTGTCAATAGCTAAACAAGCTTTATTAGATTTAGGAGCTTTTGCAACATATACAACAGCGTTTGCAAGAGGGATTCTGCCTTCCGGCAATCCTATAATTTCTACGGCTCTATATGCGTTAACAGCAATGTTCATAGCATTAGGGTCTGCAATTCCAACATCTTCAGCTGCACATACAATTAGTCTTCTGGCAATAAATCTAGGGTCTTCCCCTGCCTCAATCATTTTTGCTAAATAATAAATCGCAGCATCAGCATCAGATCCTCTTAAACTCTTTTGAAAAGCGGAAGCACAGTCATAATGTTCTTGAGTTGAATATCTTGTATTTCTCTTTTGAGTAATACTCTCTAAAATTTCTACCGACAAAAGTCTCGTGTCATTAGAAAAATTACTTGCAAAATACGAATTTTCTACAAGATTGAGAGCAGTCCTTGCATCCCCTCTAGCATTATTTACAATAAATTTTGTAACTTCTTCATCATACTGTATAGGTTGATAATGCTTCTCCAAATACTCAAACCCTCTGTTAACGATTTTTGTCATACTAAAATCATTTATAGGGTTAAGTCTGATAACCTGCACTCTTGAAATAAGAGCCGGTACAACTTGAAATGACGGATTTTCTGTAGTTGAACCTATAAGAAAAATTGTTCCGTTTTCTACATGTGGCAATAAGGCATCTTGCTGTGTTTTTGAATATCTGTGGATTTCGTCTATGAACAAAATAGTTTTTTGTCCTGCCCTCAAAGCTTGTCTTGCTTGCTCAACAGTTTCCTTAATTTCCTTAATACCGGAGGTAACGGCAGAAAGTTCTATAAATTGTGCATTAACTTTTGTCGCAATAAGCCTTGCAAGAGTTGTTTTTCCACACCCGGGAGTCCCCCATAATATAAGCGAAAATAACCTCTGGGTTTTGAGTAAATTTAACAACGGTGAATTTGGAGCCACAACATTTGATTGTCCCAAGAATTCATCTAATGTTTTGGGCCTCAATAGTTCCGCAAGCGGAGTTTGACGATTCATTTCTTCCAATTGCGTAAATAAATCCATAACTCTATGTTAGCACAAATTATTATGTTATAATACTCCTCTAAATAGAAAGGAGATTTATATGGAATTAAGAGGAAGTAAAACCGAAGCGAATTTAAAAGAAGCTTTTTCTGGAGAGTCACAAGCGAGAAATAAGTATACTTACTACGCTTCACAAGCTAAAAAAGACGGTTATGTACAAATTGCCAAAATTTTTGAAGAAACAGCAAACAACGAAAAAGAACACGCAAAAATTTGGTTTAAACTATTGCACGGAGGCTCAGTACCTTCAACTATTGAAAATCTTGAAGATGCTGCATCCGGCGAAAATTATGAATGGACAGACATGTACGCAAAATTTGCAAAAGAAGCAAGAGAAGAAGGGTTTAACGATATAGCACTTCTTTTTGAAAATGTAGCAAAAATAGAAAAAGATCATGAAGAAAGATACAGAAAACTTCTTGAAAACATAAAAAATGATGAAGTATTTAAAAAGTCTGAACCTGTTGTCTGGGAATGCGCAAACTGTGGTTTCTCTTACACTGGTGATAAAGCAATAGAAACCTGCCCGGTTTGTAAACATCCTCAAAGTTTCTTTATGGTAAAAGCTAAAAATTATTAATCAGTAAAACCCACATAAAATGTGGGTTTTTATTTATTTTATAATACTACTTTACATTCAATCTTAATAATTGTATTATTATATATAGATTGGAGGAATTTTGGCAGAAAAGTTCAAAATCATAGGCGGAGAGACTCTTAAAGGAGAGGTTTCAATCGGCGGCGCAAAGAATGCGGTACTTAAGCATCTTGCGGCAACTATACTTGTTAAAGGTAAAACAAAAATATACAATGTCCCACATCTGACAGATGTCGATATCATGCTTAATGTACTTTCCGATTTAGGCGCTAAATACGTTTATGACAAGACAGAAAAGTCTGTTGAAGTAGATGCCACTGATATTACCTCAATAACTGCCAAATATGAACTCGTAAGTAAAATGAGAGCATCATTTATTATTCTTGGTGCACTTATGTCAAGATGTAAAGAAGCCATCGTTGCCCTTCCTGGAGGTTGTGCAATTGGCGAAAGAAGAGTCGATTTTCACATAAAAGGATTAGAAGCCCTCGGCGCAAAAATTAAAATTGAAAACGGTTATGTTCATGCTAAAGCTACTAAACTGGTAGGTGCAGATATTTATCTTGATATTCCGTCTGTCGGCGCAACAGAAAACTTAATGCTTGCAGCAGTTCTTGCGGAAGGTTCTACAAGAATTCAAAATGCAGCACAAGAACCTGAAATTATTGATCTTGCTAACTTCTTAAACACTATAGGTGCGGATATTACAGGTGCAGGAACTTCTGAAATAATCATTAATGGTGTAAAACAAGAGGATTTACATAGCGCAGAATATACAACTATTCCTGACAGAATTGAAGCAGGAACTTTTATGGCTGCTGTTGTTGCAACTAAGGGTAAAGCTATAATAAGAAATGTGTTTCCTGCTCATTTGACCTTCTTTAATGATAAATTGATAAAAATGGGTGCGAGCATAAAATTGATGGAACCTACTACTATTGAGGTAAGTTGCAAAAGCCGCTTAAATTCAATAAACTTTGTAACCCAACCATATCCTGGTTTTCCGACGGACTTGCAGGCAATCGCCATGACTTTGTTAACAACAGCAAATGGAGTCGGTATTATTACAGAAAGTTTATATGAAAATCGTTTTATGCAAGTTCCAGATTTAAGAAGAATGGGAGCAGACATTCATCAGGACAGAAACCATGCTATCGTGAAAGGCGTAAAAAATCTTACGGGAGCAACTGTTGCAGCCAGTGATTTGAGAGCGGGAGCAGCTCTTGTTATAGCAGGATTAATGGCCACTGGAGAGACAACTGTCGAAAAATTACATCATATTGATAGAGGGTATGAAGAGTTTGAATACAAGCTTCAAAACTTAAACGGAAAAATTTATAGATATAATGATGAAACTGACAACCAAATAAAGGGGGTATTGAATGAGTCCCGCTTATAAGAGATGGTATGACCACGATCCAAAACTTTTGGAAGTTATAGAGCTTTTAAAAAATTATCAAGGTGAATTAAAAGAACATGCAGTAGTTTTTCTTGATAAATTAGAACAAAAGGTTTCAAAAGAAGCATTAGATAGATTTTATGACTTAGTCAAACCTGTTAACGGTTCTCGTTGGTATGATAAAGATCCCATTATATCTAAAACTGTTGAATTATTAAGAGTTGTTCCGCCAGAGGTTCAACATGCCTGTGCCGAAAGGTTTATAGCAGCTTTAAAGGAAATGGGTATTGAGTACGAAAGCCCTAATCATAGCTAATGAAATTAGAATTTGCAACATTTTTTGACCATTTAGTAAGAAATGTAAAAAAGGGAAAAAGCTTTACTTTAACAGGTTTAACGGCATTTAGTCGTTTACTGCTCTTAAAGTATATTTATGAACTTTCAGGAAGAAAAGTCTTATTTATAACCTCAACCGAACAATCTGCGCTTAAGTATTCTGCCGATTTGGAGCGATTATTTGAGCTTGAGAGTGTAACATTACCTTATCAAAACATCTCCCCATACGAATCTGTTGCAGGGAGTCTTTATGATTATGAAAAACAAATAAAAACTCTTCTGGACAGACCAGAGATAGTAATTGCTCCAACAAAAGTTCTGTTAGAGAAATTTCCGACAAAAGATTTCTTTGAAAAAAATTCTTTTACACTCACAATTGGAGAAAGTATCACTCAACAAGATTTACTTCAGAAATTTATCAAATTAGGGTACAAACGCTCTACAATGGTTTCCGATATAGGAGAATTCAGCATAAGAGGTGATATCGCAGATATTTACACCTTAGAAGAAAATCCTGTAAGAATTGAATTTTGGGGAGACGAAATTGTTGATATAAGATTTTTCAATAATGAAACACAAAAATCCATAGAAAAAATAAAGCAAATTAACATTAAACCTTTATACAAATTCATACTTCCTCAAAATATTCCAAATGATTTTCCCAAAGAACTGAATGAAAAACTCAACAATGAAGGATTTTTTGAAGGAATAAACGTATATCAGTCATATTTTAACGAAAATCTTGTAAGTATATTTGATTATTTTGACGATTATGTAATCGTCGTAGACGAGTACGCAGAGGTAAGTGCTAAATTCCAACAAATTGATGACAGTTTTATAAACAATTATAATGAAGCTTTAAAAACACAAATGATATATCCGCTTAAAGAGATAAATCATTTTACTTATACAGAAATAACAAATCAATTGGCAAGTTTTCAAAAAATCTACTTAAACAATTTTCTATCTGACGAAAATAATGAAGTTATTGACATAGATGCAAGAAATGTTCAAATCTTTGATGCCAATATGGACGAAGTTGCCAAATTTATCCAAGAACACAAAGGTTATCAAATAACTATTGCAACGGATTTTCAAGAAAGAGTAAAAGAAGTTCTCTCTGAGTATGGTCTTTTTGACTTAAAATACATAAGAAATATAACTTCACAAGGAACAGAAATAAGAGATGGGAAAATTCTCTTACTAACAGACAGAGAACTTTTTAATAAACGTCAAAAAGAGATTCCAACCAACAGAAAACGCCATTACAAAGAGAAAGCCGAGTACATAGAAAGTATAAATGATATTCAAGAAGGCGAATACGTAGTACATTCTATTCATGGTGTCGGAATTTATAAAGGACTGACAAAACAAGAATTTGATGGTCAATTGAAAGACTATTTAACAATTGAGTATGCAAACAAGGATAAATTGCACATTCCGGCCGAACAAATAAACATGCTTTGTCGTTACCGCGGTTCAGGTCAAATAAAACCAAAGCTTTCAAGAATGGGCGGAAGTGATTGGGAAAACACAAAAACACGAGTAAAGAAAGAAGTTGAAACAATAGCTTATGACTTATTAAGACTATATGCTAGAAGGAAAATGCAAACAGGTATAGAATTTGCTCCTGATTCACCTTTACAATTGGAAATGGAAGATACTTTTGAATATATAGAAACTCCAGACCAATTAAAAGCCATAAACCAAATAAAGTCCGACATGGAGAGTCCAAATCCTATGGACAGGCTCGTTTGCGGGGATGTTGGATTTGGTAAAACAGAAGTTGCAATGCGCGCAATATTTAAAGCGGTAACATCTTTAAAACAGGTTGCAGTAATCGTTCCTACAACAGTTCTCGCTCTTCAACATTTTCAAACTGTCTCTGAGAGATTCAAGCCTTTTGGAATTGATGTAGAACTTTTATGCAGATTCAGAAGCACAAAAGAAAGAAAAGAAACTTTAGAAAATATTGCGAACGGAAAATGTGACGTAGTAATTGCAACCCATAGTCTTTTACAAGACAATGTTAAATTTAAAGATTTAGGACTTTTAGTAATTGATGAAGAACATAGGTTTGGTGTAAGACACAAAGAAAAATTGAAGGAATTTAGAGAAAATATTGACATAATATCAATGTCAGCAACTCCGATTCCTCGAACACTATACATGTCACTTTCCGGAATAAAAGACATTTCTGTAATTAACACCCCTCCTCAGAACAGGCTTCCTATAAAAACTTATGTCGGAGAATACAACGAACAAACCGTTAAAAATGCAATTGTAAATGAATTAGATAGAGACGGTCAGGTTTTTTACTTATATAACAGAGTTGAAACAATCGAAGAATTTAAGCTTGAACTTCAGAAACTTGTACCTCACGCAAAAATATCTATCGGGCATGGTCAATTAAGCGAAAAACAGCTTGAAGACGTAATTATAGGTTTTGACAATCACGAATCTGATATACTTCTATGCACAACAATTATTGAAAACGGGCTTGATATTCCAAATGCAAACACAATGATTATCCATGAGGCAGATAAACTCGGTCTTGCACAACTGTATCAGCTAAGAGGTCGTGTTGGAAGAAGTGAAAAACAAGCTTATTGCTATTGCTTCTATAAAAAGAATAAAGAGTTATCTGAAGAAGCAACTGAAAGATTAAAAGCAATTAAAGAGTTTACAACTCTCGGAAGCGGTTATAGAATTGCAATGCGAGATGTTGAAATCAGAGGTGTTGGAAACATTTTAGGAACAAAACAACACGGACACATGATTAACGTAGGTTTTGATACATACTGCCAATTACTTGAAGAAACTGTAAATGAACTTAAAGGAGAACAAATTAAAGCTAATAAACCTACTATTGTAGATATAAATATTACAGCATTCATTCCAGATGAGTGGGTTGGTTCGACTGAACAGAAAATGATTGAATATAAACGACTTTCTGATGTAAAAAATGAAACAGAATTGAACTACATTGTAACAGAATGGAAAGACAGATTCTCAAGAATTCCTGATGAAGTAGAAAATTTGATAAAATTAATACAAATAAGGTTAGCCGCAACAGAATGCGGAGTTACAATAATTCGAGAAGCCGGCAACGACATAAGAGTGTATTCACCATTTACACCATATGAGTGGAATATTATTAAAAATGGTTTAGATAAGATAATATTAAGAAGAGTAAAATTTACTGTAGCGCCAAAAACCTGTCAAGACGGCAAATCTATCTTATTAATAAATTATCAAAACCTAACTTTTGAAGAAATATTTAACATTTTAACAGGTTTGTTTTATTATATAAAAGAAACCATAAGTAAATACAAGTAGAGAGTTTATATAAGGAGTATTAAATGAAAAAATTAATTACTTGCATTGCATTATCTACAGTGCTACTGTCAGGGTGTACTTTATTTCCAAAATCAGAAGGAATAGTAAAAGTTAACGGAAATGTGATTACCCAAGCGGAATTCGACCAAGCTTTTGATAAAAGTATTGATAGGTCGTTCTTAAAATCATTTGGAGGATCAAAAAACTTTGTAAAATCTGACGAAAATCCTATGTATAACATATTCAAAGACAAAATAGTCAATGAATTGATAATAAAATCATTACTTGATCAAGAAATCGCAAAACGTAAGATTACTGCTACTGATGAAGATGTGCAGAATGAGCTTAAGACTATAATAGACAGAGTAGGTTCAAAAGAACAACTAAATCAAATGCTTAAACAAAGGGGAGTGTCTAATTCACAGTTTACAGAAGATTTAAAAACGCAAATAAAAATTAAAAAACTTGTAAATTCTATACAAAAAATTGAAATAACAGATGCTGACGCAGAAAAATACTATAATACGCATAAAAACGAATTTACACATGGCGAGCAAGTAAGAGCCTCTCACATCTTAATTTCAGCCAATACTTTGGAATTAATCCAGCAAATAAAAGCTAAAAATCCAAATATAGATCCTACTAAGCTAAATAAAAAGGTCGAAGAACAAATCGCTTCTCAAAAAACAAAGGCAGAAGCAGTTCTGGCTGAAGTAAAGAAAAATCCTGATAATTTCGAAAAAATTGCCCAACAGAAATCAGACGATAAAGCAAGTGGAGAAAGAGGTGGAGAACTAGGTTTCTTCCCTAAAGAAGCAATGGTTCCAGAATTTGCAAATGCAGCATTTTCAATGAAACCTAATACTATAAGCGAAAAACTTGTACAATCACCTTATGGATTCCATATAATAAAAGTAACTGACAGAATTACAGCTGGAACAACTCCTTTTGCAAAAGTGAAAGATGAAATTAAATTTTACTTAGAGACCCAAAAACAAGTTGAAATTTTGAAAAATCTAACGTCTGGCTTGATGAAAAATGCTAAAATTGAATATCTAAATGAATCTTTTAATCCGAAAAACAGCGTAAAACAAAAAGAGGTTCCAGCAAAACCTGCAAAAGATACAAAGAAATAATATATTATAAGAAAGAAAAAGCCCCTTTGAAGTTAATATTCAAAGGGGCTTTTTTCTCCTCAAAAAATAAAATGTCATTACCGATTGTAATGACATTTTATTTCGCGCAAAATATTTCTCTAACCCTGAAATTGTTCTGCAATTTCGAAAGGTTGTTCAGCGAGCTTAAGAGTTTCTCTATCAATAATACCTCTTTTAAGCTCCGTAAAAGATGCTTTTTTCGAGTTAAATTTTTTCTTTAAAAATTCATAAGCGACTTTAGGGTCACATTTAGTTCCACAAGTGAATAAATCCACTGCAGCATAACCCAACTCAGGCCAAGTGTGTATCGCAAGATGACTTTCTGAAATAATAACAACACCACTAACGCCATATGGATTAAACATATGAAAGCACTTTTGAACGATTGTAGCACCGCACTCAAGAGCTGCGTCTATCATGTACTTTTCTACTTTATCATTACTGTTAAGAATGTTTGGATCACATTCAAAAAATTCTGCCAGGACATGCTGTCCCAAGTTTACTCTGTCCAAGTTCTGCTTTTCAAGCTCGTCAAGTGAAGATGATACAATTGTCAATTCATGTGCCTCCTTTACTACCAGTGTTATTTACACCAATCATTTTTACTAACTTCTATATATTACTATAAAAAACAAAAAATTTGTATATTTTACACTTATTATTATTTTTTTTTAAATTTTGTTACATTTGTTTACTTTTTTTAATATTGTACCTTGCCAAAACAATGATTATTATTAATTTTTAGACATTCACATATAATCTTAATTTCATATTAAGATTATATAAGGAAATCCAAATTTTATAAAAAAATAGGATATAATAAAGTTGCAAAGGATAAATAAAATATGAAGGAGAATAAAATGCAATCAATAGAAGAAATTCTTGGGAAATTGGAAACAGCAGATAACACTACAAAAAATAAGATAGAAAATATATTAGTGGATAAAGGCAAGGCAGTCGTTCCTGAGCTTGTACATCAGCTTCAAGTAGTAAGAGGTGTTAAACGTGGGGTTGTTGCTATGACACTTATTAGAATAGGTGAAGCTTCAGTTGAGTACTTGAAAAGAGCTGCAAATGACAATAAGGATTTTGAATGGGTTGCAAAGTATCTAATTTCTGAAATTAAAGGTGTTGCAGCATAAGTGGAAAATAAGATAAAAGTTGATATTTATACTGATGGTGCCTGTAGCGGTAATCCTGGAAAAGGTGGCTACGGTACCATTTTAGTTTACATTGACGTAAATGGTCTAAAACATGAAAAAGAACTATCGATGGGATATAACAATGTAACAAATAATCAAATGGAACTGATGGCTGTAATCGTTGGATTAGAATCTTTAAAAAAACCTTGTGAAGTTAACCTATATTCAGATAGCAAGTATGTTGTAGATGCATTCAATAATAAGTGGATAGATAACTGGGTAAAAAAAGGGTGGAAAACTGCTGGAAAGTCACCTGTAAAAAATGTTGATTTATGGAAAAGACTTCTTAAAGCAAAAGAAAAACACAATGTGAATTTTATATGGGTTAAAGGTCATGCTGGGCACCAATACAATGAACGTTGCGATAGTCTGGCAGTAAATGCCTATAAAAAAGAAAATCTAAAAGATTTGGTTATTAAATAATTAACTCTTCACACAATATAGATAAAACATTTTGATTTTTGATGTACAAATAACTTTTTTAGTTGCATTCACCCTACATTATACATATTTTTGGACGTAGTAGTATTAGCAGTAGTAACTGCTAATACTACTATTTTCCTAAAACATTAGTCTAAACAACAAGAAGCGTTTATTCAATTTTTCAGAGAATTTCTTGAGATTTGCGACAGTTGCAGAGGTATCCTGTACAATTTGTTTCAAGCCTTCCTTATCACCACCTTCACCATTTATTGTCTCTAATGCAGTAGATACTTCACACATAGTCACATTCAAGTTATCAATAGAAGTTTCTATTTTTGTTTTTAAGTTTTCATCTTTTGTCATATCATTAACAGAAGTTGAAATCTCATTCAAATTCTTCATTACTGCATTCAAATCTTCTCCAAATTCTTCTGCCTCAATTGACCCCAAGATTGGTGTTAATTGTTTTGACAAATTGGTTATTGCATCTGCAGTTTCATACATCATTGGCTTAAATTTCTCATCTCCAATAATACCATTTATATTTATTGCAAGCTTATTAAAGTTATTAGAAACATCGCTTAACATCCATAAAATAGCATCAATATCATTACGTGAAGTTTCAACAAGTTTTTCTGTTTTTTCCAACGTACTTGTAGCCTGAGCAGTCAATTCTTTAAAGTTTGTAACTGATTGACGAAGTTCTGCAATCATATTGTCATTCAGAAGTTCGTTTACTATACGGTTAGTCTCTGTCAAAGATTCAGCAGCTTTGTATTGCAAGTCCATAAAATCAGCAATTCTCATCGGTTCTACTATTGTGTATGGTGATGTTTGATTTGGATAAGGTAATGCTGTATTATCCAAAGGTGCAATTCTCAATTTTTTTACACCGTTTTCTTTAACGATTTTTCCTGTCATAAAATGCGGCAATATAAGCCCAGGAAGGTTTACAACATAATCAACTTTATATGCGTAAGCCGTATTTACAAAATCCTTTAATTCATCAGGAACCAACTTTGAAGTCATTATCTGTGATTTCTTTACCACACCTACATCATAATATTTGTCATCCAATTTTATTTCAACAGGAGCATCATTAGATAACAAATCCTTATTTGTAACAGGTATATATACAGAGCGAACTCTCGGAGGAGTTATTTCCAAGAATTGTTCACCAATTAGACCTGATTGTTGAATTGAAAGCATTGAAGCTTTCGGTATTTTAATTCCAGGTTCCGTTATTACAAATTTCATTTTTACATAGCTGGACTCACCATTTACGACAGGAATAATTTCCTCTACCTGTCCAACTCTTAACCCCATCATCTGAACACCGGATCCAGGTCTCATACCGTTTACATCTTTAAAATGCACCTCTATTCTTTCTGCTGATGAAAAAGAGCGACCTTTAATCCATAACACTGTAAAAAGTAAAATTACAAGTGCTATTAATGTTAATATTCCTACTTTAAATGATGGTGACAATTTCATTTTTTATAAATCCTCTTCGTTTAGTTTTTATTATTAGCCCTTCATATTCATAGGCCCATCTATAGAAGCTGTAACAAACTGCTTAGTATAAGGAGTTTGTTGTTTCATCAGCTCATCAGGAGTTCCCTCAAAAACTGCATGTCCATTATACAACATTAAAACAGAATCTGCTGTCCTTCGTATAGTCGACATCTGGTGAGTAACCACAATTGATGCGGCATTTGTTTCGTTTTTTAATCTTACAATATAATCTTCTATAAGGGTTGAAGATATTGGATCTAACCCTGCTGTAGGTTCATCATAAAGTATAATTTTAGGTTCAGTTACTATCGCTCTTGCAAAGCTTACGCGCTTTTGCATACCGCCAGAAAGCTCGGATGGATATTTGTCCTCTATCCCTGATAAACCAACCAAATCCAATTTTTCCGCAACAATTTTTTCCAACTCTTTTCTTGTATATTTTCCTCTTAAATCCTTTCTTTCTTGAAGGGCAAAAGAAATATTATCAAATACATTCAGAGAATCAAATAATGCAGAGTATTGGAAAACCATCGCAATGTCGCCTCCGGATGTTATAATTTCTCCGGAATCCTTTTCTATAAGACCGCTTATAAGCTTTAAAACAGTGCTCTTACCTGAGCCGCTAAAGCCTACTATTGATAATATTTTCCCATCATCAACATGGAAAGACAAATTATCCAATATAACTTTTTTATCAAATGATTTTACTAAATTTTTAACTTCTATACCCATTTTCTTTTCAACCCTTTGAGTGGAGTGCATTACACCATATTAATACTTACTGACAATCCTTAATAAAAAAATACGGCAGCAAATAACAAATCTAATATTACAATTGAGACAAAAGACCAAACTACAGCCTTCGTGGTAGCAATACCTACACCCTTTGCGCCATCTTTTGCTTCCATTCCGCAAGAACAACTTATAAGAGATATTGCAAATCCAAATGTTAGTGACTTAAGCAAACATACATTTAAGTCCTTTATATTTAGACCAAACCAAACCGAATCAAAATAAGCCTTGTAAGTTAAACCGGACGCCAAATTTGAAGCCAAAGCTCCGCCAAGAATACCAAAAACAGATGCTACAATAACAACAAGAGGCATCATTAGAGTTCCTGCTATAATCCTTGGTGTGAATAAATAATGAACTGGATTTACCTTTAAAACCCTTATTGCATCAATTTGCTCAGTAACTTTCATAGTTGCAATTTCAGAGGCTAGAGAAGAGCCTATCATTGAAATTATTGCAAACCCCGCCATTATAACACCTTCTTCTCTCACCATAAGGATTGCGACTAACATTCCTACATAATTTCCAGCACCTTGTTTTACCATCTCTCCTGCCACCTGCATGGCTATAATTACAGAAGTCATTCCGACAATTGAAAGAGTTATCGGAAGCGAGGATACACCAAATCTGGAAGATTGCTCCATTATTGATTTAAAAGATGTCGGAAATAATCTTAGTCCCTTTACAAACTCTAACCCGAATAATGCGATATTTCCTAATGTTGTTACAAAACTCTCAAGTTCTAAAAGGAACATCTTCAATATTTTATATGTGTATGTTGCTTTATAATAAATTTTCATAAAAGATTATCCTGTGTTGTATTTTACCACACGTTTAAAATATTTTACAATTATTTTTATCTTTATGCTAAAATTTAGCAAGGAGTTATAAGAGGGAATTTAGAGATGATGTATGGATTAATTTTAGCAGGTGGTTCAGGTAGTAGGCTTTGGCCTTTGTCTAGAGAATTGTATCCTAAACAGCTTATCAATCTTCAAGATAAAGAGAGCCTGCTTCAAGCAACTTTTGAGAGAGTTGCAAAATGTATGCCGGAAGAAAACATTATTAGTATGACAGGAGTCAAACACTTTTCTAATGTTAAGTATCAGCTCTCATCTCTTGCTGAAAATACTGTTGTATTATCAGAACCTATTTCAAAAAATACCGCTCCTGCTATCGCTTTAGCTGCAAAATATATTCTGGATAAATACAAAATTGATCCTGTAATATTAGTAGTTCCATCTGACCACTTGATTTCAGACAACGACAGTTTTGAAAAAACAGTAAAAGAAGGAGAAAAAATTGCAGAAAAAGGTTATATTGTAACATTTGGAATTAAGCCTACATACCCTGAAACAGGTTATGGCTACATCAATGTAGCTTCTGAAAATATTCTTGAAGGAGTTAAGGTAAATAAATTTGTTGAAAAACCTAATGAGGAATTGGCAAAAAAATATATTACTGACGGAAATTATTATTGGAATAGCGGAATTTTCATGTTTAAAGCTTCTACACTTTTGGAAGAAGTGAAGAAATTTTCTTCGGAAATTTCAAAAGTTTTGGAAGAATTTGATTTTTCTGCATCCGATGAAATTCCTTTTACCGCTTATGATAAAATGCCATCTATTTCAATCGACTATGCTGTAATGGAAAAATCTGACAAAATAGCATTAATCAAATTTGACGGCGGATGGAATGATTTAGGAAGCTGGAAATCCATTTACGATGTAAGCGAAAAGGACAAAGACGGAAATGTTAAGATAGGGCATGTTCTTGATGAAGGTTCTAAAAACTCTCTTATGTATTCTTCCTCAAAACTTGTTGCAACAATCGGGTTAGAAAATGTTGTAGTAGTGGAAACAGAAGATGCAATTTTAGCTTGCAGAGCTGATAAAACTCAAGATGTGAAAAAAGTTTTTGAAACTTTAAAAAAACAAAATGATAATACACATTTAGTACACAAAACCGTTTACAGACCTTGGGGATTTTATACTGTTTTAGCAGAAGGAAATGGTTTCTTAACAAAAATGATTCAGGTTAATCCCGGACAAAAACTTTCTGTTCAATCTCATAATTTCAGAAGTGAACATTGGGTTGTACTTGAAGGAACCGCAAAAGTTGTTTTAGAAGGAAAAGAACTTATTCTGAGTCCCGGGCACAGCATTGATATCCCTCTTAAAGCAATTCACTCTTTACAAAACCCATACAACGAAAATGTAAAAGTTATAGAAGTTCAAAAAGGAAATCCTCTGATTGAAGAAGATATTATTAGATACGAAGATATGTATGGAAGAGTTTAATTCTGTTTAATTTTATTTCCAAACTCATACTAAAGTTGTAAAATTCACACCAGAAATAATCCTCCATTCTAATGATTTATTTTATTTTAAATGTTGTTAATCTATAAATGTAAAAGAGTCTGAGAATATAGAAAGGAATAGTATGAGAATTAACAACGTAGGGATTACCCCAAATCAAAAAATCGCTAATCCATTCAAGACATCTCGCAATTCAACAACAAATCCATTCCAAAACGTAAATTTTGAAGGGAATACTTTGCAATTTGCTGATGTTTTTGAAGGATTTCAACCCCAAAAAACTAGTAAATTAAAAATGATTACTTCTTCTGTAGCAGGAAGTATGACAAAGTTTCGCAGCAGCATTACAGAGCCTATCGTAAACTTTGTAAAAAGAATTGGAGAAGGACTTTCTAATGCTTGGACTTATGCTAAAAACAAAAATGTTTCAGATTTAGCCGGTGTTAAAGCTATTAACAATGTTATGAATACTGATATTGTTGATATTGGTAGAGGTATTTCAAATTCTTTATCAAGTGTAGGAAAAGGTATTTCTGAGAAAATGTCGTTTTTAAATACAGATGTTACGGATATTGGAAAAGGTTTATCTGAAAAATGGAATAATTTAATTGGTAAAATTAATTTGAATAAAAATAGTAAGATTACCAAGGATACTCCTGTTGCGGATTTGAAAGCAATGTGGGAGAATGAGATTAAGCTAGCTGAAGAAAGTGAGGCTGCATAATGAATAAAAATGTTGCTGAAATTATAGATGCATTAGCTGCACATCAAGACAATGCCTCAATTGAAGTATTAGAAGAATTAGGAACTAACTCTCCTGATAATGAAGTTAGAGAATATACTTCTCGAGCTTTGGTTAGAAAAAATGTACATGATTCCTTAAAAATAGTTATTGTTAATCAAGGAAAAGGGATTAATGACCTTTCTCCAGCCGTTGCTATGAGTACTATTAATGAAATTCTTTCTCTAAAAGATAAAACAGAAGTTATCAGAATTTTGGATGATACTATAAATATGCACTCTGATGAGTCTGTAAGAGAGAATGCTCGTTCTGTAAAATCTTTACTGGCATTGAGTTAATAATTAAGTTATAAAAAATAAAAGCCACCTTTTAGGTGGCTTTTATTTTTTATAACTTACTGCTCTTGTATTTACAAAATCAAAAAGACGGAAGACTCATCCTCCGTCTTTTATAGTATTGTATTATTTACTTTATTTACCAAGAAGGATGTTAAATCCCATTTGGAAACCAACACCGGTTCTACCTACATTTCTAAGAACGGCTTGTAAATATCCAGAGAATCTATCGCCCCATTTTTTTGTAAAACCAAGGCCGTATTGAATATAACCTCTTTCCATCTCAACCTGAGGTAAACCAACATTTCCAGCACGACCGCCTACAGCACCATTTATATTATACATATATTGTAATGTTCCATATATGCTAAAAGTTTCTTTTTCCCAAATTAAGTTAACTCCAGGCGCAACATTTACTCCGTGTAGCATTCCAGCCATCATTCCCATTTGTCCATAATCACTGTGCCAATTTTGTTGCCCAAAGAAGTTATATGCCGCCATCAAGTTTGGTTGTAATACCCAATCTCTATGGAATCTCCAATTGTAGGCAAATTTAGTTGCAGCACCTGCAAAATAGTTAAATGCATTGTCAGTATGTCCTGATACATCCATAGAGTTTTCATAAACACCGCCGTATACTAAACCTCCGATAATGAAATTATTTTTATACCAAGTACCTAAGAAACCTGCCTGACCACCGTTTTGGAAGGCTCCAACTCCCGGATAAGATTGGTGCGCACCGTTATACCCAATATATGCAGTTGGCATGAACTTCCACCCGTGTTTTAATTCTTTTAGCCCGAAATCTGCACCGATTAAAGCACCATAAGCATTGTTACCAACTCTTCCAAGTCCGCCTAAATTTATGTTTAAGTTTTCAAATGTTCCGTACATTTTGTACC
This sequence comes from Candidatus Gastranaerophilales bacterium, assembly GCA_944324215.1. Taxonomy (GTDB): domain Bacteria; phylum Cyanobacteriota; class Vampirovibrionia; order Gastranaerophilales; family Gastranaerophilaceae; genus CAG-196. The sequence goes on from CALUVP010000160.1 coordinate 25,180, forward strand.
ACAAACCGCCATCTTTTCTTGAATATTGGTATGGAGCAAATAATGGATTAGTTGAGGCGTACCTGTTTGCCATTATGCCTGAATAAGCAACGCCTCCGTCTTCATCTTTAAAACTTGGAAGAACCATTGAATGAGTAAATAACATATCATCAATCGCTAATTGGTTCATCCATTGTGCGACAGTTGCAACCTGTCCTCTATAAACTTGTGGATTAAACTTCACCATGTCCAGAGTATAATGTAAATCTGCTCCACTGCCTTTTTGGTTTAACTGATACCAGCCGATAGGTGTAAATTGTGTTTTATCAGTTACTTCAATATTTCCTTGAAGAGGATTTCCGTTTTTATCAACAAAGATATGATCTAGATTAATATGTCTGTCAATTGGAGCATCCCAACCAAAAATATCACCATTTAAGCTCCAGTTATCAACTCTAGCAACACCATTCCCCGTAAAATTTTCTACCAAGAATGTATCATTGCTTGTATAGTGATTTCCTCTTGCGTGAATATCTATATCAAAATTTGTTTGATTTGTAATATCCAATTTTGAGATTTCTGACTGAACTCTCTCTCCATTCATAACATTTACAAGAGAAGTGTGCATTACTCCATTTTGATCAAGCTCTCCTTTTCCTGAAAGGCTATCCAACTTAAAAATACCGTTTTTAACAATAAAGGCAGAGTCTTTATCGATAGTCATATTTCCGCCTGTAATAGTTCCTTTTGCCAAAGTAAAAGTAGAACCTTCTAATTTAATAGTGCCGTTATTTACCACACTATCAACAGTAATAGAAGAACCCGCTCCTGATGAAGTCAAGATTCCATCTTGTTGAATTGTTATTTGATTTTGTTCAATCGTCCCAGTGTTTGTTCCTCCTGTTGAAATTGTTAATTTCCCGTTTTCTCCTGAAACAGAACCGCTATTATTAAAAGTATCAGCTTTAATTGTACCGTTATTGGTTAAGCTTTTATCAACATTATTTGTTATAGTGCTTGCGATAATAGAATTATTGTTTACAATGCTACCTGAATTTACGATAGAACCTTTGTCAGTATCAGAACCTATACTTCCATTATTTACAATACTGCTGTTATTGATTATTGAATCAGCGATAACACTACTATTAGTGTTGTTAGTAAAAGTTCCGTTATTGGTTAATGTTCCGACATCAATTGATGCATCTACACTTCCGTCACCATTATTAAAAATACCACCAGTTTCTACCTCTATTGCATTTTGGGTTATAGAACCGCTATTCAAGCCACCGGAAGATATTGTTATATTACCTGTTGAGCCTGATATTGTAGCACCGTTATTTAGTGTATTTGCAGTTATTGCATTATTATTAGCAAAATTTCCAGTAGTAAAATTTACAATATTTTGTTCTATAGTACCACTGTTTGTTCCACCGTTTTCTATTGTTAAAGTTGCTGTCCAAGAACCAAAAATAGTAGCATCTGTGTTATTTATAATTGTATCAGTTGTTATAGTTCCATTATTTTCAATGATATTGTTATTTGTAAGCGTATCATTGACTGTCAAATTGCCTAAATAATCTGTTTTTACACTTCCATTAGGACTATTTACTGTTACGTTATCATAGGTAGCAGACTGATTATCACGAATCTGTATTCCTTGATTTGTATCTACCGTAAAATCCAAAGCGTAAGATACATTACTCGTCATAGCTCCCAAAAGTGCAGTAGCACACATTAATGCCTTAAGGCTGTTTCTCATACTCAAACTCCAATTATTTAACTCTTAATTCCTATTTTTATCATACCAAAAAAAAGCTTTACTAATATATTGTAAAGCTTTCTTAATAAATTTACCTTCATATATTAAAATTTTTCAGAAAATAGTTGGAAATATCCTTGAGGATGAGCACAAACAGGGCATACACAAGGTGCTTCTTTCCCAATGTGTGTGTGCCCGCATTTACGACATATCCACTGAGTAATTTCTTCCTTTTTATATATTTTATCTTCTTTTAATAATTCTGCAAGCGTTTCAAATCTGTGAGAATGCCTTTTTTCGATTTCCACGATATTAGAAAATAATAATGCAATCTCTTGAAAACCTTCATCTTTAGCTGTTAAAGAAAAATCTTTATACAAAACTTCCCACTCTTCTTTTTCTCCTTCAGCCGAAGCTATAAGATTTTCTATAGTACTACCAAAGAAAAATGGATATGCTCCTGTAACTGATAAATGCTTTGAGTTAGGTATGTGTTTGTAAAATAATTTAGCATGCTCTTTTTCGTTCTCTGCTGTTTCTAAAAAGATTGCACTAATTTGTTCGTATCCCTCTTGTTTTGCAACTTTTGAAAAAAATGTGTATCTATTTCTTGCTTGAGATTCTCCAGCAAAAGCGTTTATCAGGCATTGTAATGTTTTTGAATTTTCTAAATTCATGATATTTCCTCCTTATACCCTAAGAACATATCCTGACAGATTAAATTAGACATTACCCAAATGTATAAAAGTACAACTAAAGTTGGATTATTTTAGTATCAGTTAGAGTCTTTATTTAAGCAAAACACAATTTCTATAAGCTTTACAAAGAGGTTCTCCTCTATTTGGATGAATCTATAACTAAAGTTGTAAAGTTCCAAAAATAAATGCCGTTCTAGAGACTTATAAAGGCAAAAAAAAATAATTGAAAGGAATTTATTATGGGTGCGACATCAACAATCACAATTAACACAAATTTGGCGTCATTGACCTGTCAAACATACTTAAGGGACGCAACAAAGGGTATGAATACTGCGATGGAGAGACTATCTACAGGGTTTAGAATAAATTCTGCTGCAGATGATGCAGCCGGTTACGCAGTATCAGCTGGTATGGAAGCAAAAATAAATGGTTATGATATCATTGAAACCAATGCTCAAATGGGTTTGGATATGCTTACAACCCAAGAAGGTATTCTTGATATTATCAACGATTATTTACAAAGAGTTCGAGATTTAACAATGCAGGCTGCAAACGGAACTTATGGCTCAGCATCATTGAACGCAATTGCTACAGAAGTTGTTCAAAGAATGGATGAAATAAACCGTTTATGTCAAATAACAGATTTTAATGACACATATCTTTTAGATGGTTCTAGAACTGAATCTATAAATTTACAGGTAGGTTTGTATTCTGATAAACGATGTGTTATTACGCTGGATGCATTTTTATTTGCAAGCGCAGAAGTTACTACCTTGATGGGATTTAACTCAACTACAAATGGCGGATATCTAAATCTAACATCAAGCACAGCTGATGACACTTATGAATATAGAGCCAGACAAATAGATTCTGAAGGTAAGCCTGTAACTGATGCGGCAGGAAATATTCAGTACTTAGCAGGATCGTATGAATCAGCTTTGGCTGCGGCACTTGCAGAAAATGGTGTAATTACAGCTGCAGATGGCGACGCTACGGTAAATGGTCAATTTACAATAACAGCTATGTGTGCTGCAATATACAGAAATGATAGTTCTGCCCGTGAATTTATAGATTTTATAGATGATGCGATAGATAATGTATCTTTAAGATCTACAAAAATTGGTGCATATATGAACAGATTGGATGCTGCTATTGAATCTACAGACGTTCAGAGAGAAAACTTAACAGAAGCAAATTCAACAATAAAAGACGCTGATGTTGCTACAGAATCTTCAAATTATATAAAATATCAGATCCTGCAACAATCAACTGCAACATTGTTAGCAACTGCAAACCAAATGCCTTCAATAGCTTTGAATTTAATATAGTTTTAGATAATAAAATAATAACAATAGAGATAATAAAGGTCCTTTCAATGACCCTCAAAGTACATATCTTTGAGGGTTTGCCTTTGTTTATTTCTATATTATTGTTTTTAGATATTCAATAATATCATCAGATTCGTACATTTGAATATTTCTGTCTTTGTCAATTAAAAAAGGAACTTGGCGTTTGCCTCCGATTTGTATTAATGCTTCTTCTGAAGTTTTATTTTTAATATCAATTTTGTTGTACTTGATACCGTGTTCATCCAAAAAAGACAAGACTTTCTTACAATAAGGGCAAGTTTCTAAAATAAATAAGTCTAACATTTTAACCTCCTTTTTTTGTATTTTTAATAAAATCTTAACAAAATACATTCTCCAAAAGAGTTTTTTCGTGCTAATATAAAATTTGCGAGGTAGATATGTTAAGACAATTTTTACATTCAAAAATCCATAGAGCAACCGTTACAGATGCAAATCTGAATTATGTTGGTTCAATAACAATAGATGAAGATTTCTTAGAACAAGCAAATATTTTGGAATGGGAAAAAGTAGAAATTTTAAATATAAATAACGGAGAACGATTTCAAACTTACGCAATAAAGGGCGAGCGTGGTTCAAGATGCTTTTGTTTAAATGGAGCAGCAGCAAGAAAAGCTCAACCTGGCGATAAAATAATTATTGTAACATACGCTGACCTTACTCCAGAAGAGATAAAAAATCATAAGCCTACAATAGTACAAGTTGGAGAAGGAAATTCGATTGTCAGGCAATAGTTCTTATAAAGCTTCTGGTATAAAAAAGAAAAAGAAGAAAAAATTTTATATAGATATTAATAAAATGGGAGTTAATATCGATAAAAATGAGTATTATGAGATAAAATTGTCAAATTCAGCCTATCCAGAGAGAGGATTGTAAGGGTTTAGTCAAGTAGTTGAACTCCGCAAGTGGACCCAGTTCCGTAATTTTGTATTCTTGACCCACCTCCAAAGGGTCTTGAATAAGATGCAGCAGACTGAGTCCCGTAAGTTGATGGATATTGATTTTGATTAAAAAATGAATCCGCAGAAAAAGGATCATTATCAAAAGAAGGTGAAAACCCTGTCATTTGTCCCCCAAAGAAATTTCCTATTGTTCTGAATAATGAATTTTTGACTCTTGTAGGTTGCGGGCGTGAAAGTATTGCCGTTCGAACGTTATCATATCTTGAATTTATATCTCCGCTCTGAATCGCACCAAAAGCTTGCATTTCTAAACGCTCTAAACGCTCAAGGTCGCTTTCTTTATTAAAATTTCTGTTTAAAGTATAATTCTCAAGCATTCTGAGGTCGGAAAAAGACGTAGAAAAGCCTGGTGTATTATAAAAACGTCTATTGTTATTAAAGAAAGAATTATTTCTTTTGTTTATAATGCTTCTATGAGGTTTTCTGTAATACTTATTGTTGTAATTGTTGTTATGAAAATTTCTACTATGATTATGATAAAAATTCCTATTGTTATACCTGTTATAAATTGGTCTTCTTGTAACAATAGTTTGTGCATCAGCAGTCAATGCCAATGGTGAAATTAAAACAAATAAAAGAAAATAAACAAGAAAACGATACATAACTAATCCTCCAAAAATATCTTAGTAATGAAAAAGAAATACTTGTATTCTCAGATAGGGTAGAATAAAAATCGCCAATAGGATAATAAAAACTAAATTAGTCCTTGCAAAAAAGTTAAAATTCTATTAAGATATATGTATAAATATTAAGAATTTCAGATTTTTGTAAATACAAGGTAAAAGGTGTACAGATGGCAGAAAATGAAGAATTGCAAGAAGCAGGAGCGGAAGGAGAAGCTCGCCAAAAGATACTTGTAGCAGATGATGAAGCAAGTATCAGGAGAATTTTGGAAACTCGTCTAAAAATGGTTGGTTATGATGTTGTAACGGCAGAAGATGGCGAAGAAGCAGTAGAGGTATTTAATAAAACAAATCCTGATTTGGTCGTATTGGATGTGATGATGCCAAAGATGGATGGTTATGGTGTTACTCGTGAAATTCGCAGAACATCAGATGTTCCAATAATAATTTTGACGGCGCTAGGAGATGTTTCAGAGAGAATAACTGGCTTGGAATTAGGAGCAGATGATTATGTCATAAAGCCATTTAGTCCAAAAGAATTAGAAGCTCGTGTAAAGGCCGTGTTGCGAAGAACTATCAGTAAGGATGTAATAATTCCTGCTACACCGAGTTCTGGAACAGCTGCTGGTGGCAAGAATAATAAGAATATTATTACAACAGGAGCAATAAAAATAGATACAGCAAGGCGTCAGGTCTACAGAAAGGGTGAACGCATACGATTAACTGGTATGGAATTTAGCCTGTTGGAACTTTTAGTAAACAATTCCGGTCAAGCCTATTCCAGAAACGAGATTTTGCAGCATGTTTGGTCATATCCTGCAGATCACAGAATAGACACAAGAGTAGTAGATGTTCATATATCAAGATTACGTTCAAAACTGGAGGCAGATCCCACAAATCCAGAGTTAATATTGACGGCTCGTGGTATAGGTTATATGTTTCAAAGAATAAACTAAGATTACTAAAACCGATTAATAAAATTAATCGGTTTTTTAACCTCTTGCTAATTTTTTTTGATTTGTTATACTAAAAGAGCTGACAATATGGCGGATATCGTCAAGTGGTTAAGACCTCGGATTGTGGTTCCGATATACGTGGGTTCGAATCCCACTATCCGCCCCATTTTTTAGAAGTTATGTTAGAGAATTTTCGAAGTAAAGGGTATTATAAATTTGGCGGTGTTATTTCTTGGATTATAGCACCGTTAGCTTTGTATTGTATCATATATGCAAAATTACCTC
>CALUVP010000161.1 GCA_944324215.1 Candidatus Gastranaerophilales bacterium
GATTTGTTGAGAAAAGATTTTTTGCATAAGCCCTTTCTTTTGTTCTTCAAGGTCTTTAACCTCACCCTCACACTCATTAATCAACTCGTCGACCTTGCTCAAAAATCCCGCAATCTTCTCCTGCTCACAAAGATTTTTACTAACTACAACTTTTATCCTTTCAATAGTTTTAGCACTTAAACTTGGTACACCTGTAGATTCATCATATTTTTTCCAATTAATTGTATTAAATAAATAATATATATATTTTGCATTATTATTACTAAAAACATCTGAGTAAAATAATGTATCCACCGTCCAAAAAGGCGTGTCCATGTATTGTGGTTTATTTATAGTTCCTTTTCTTCCAATTAAAACACTCGGCTTATTCCACAGAAAAGTGTTGGTTCTGCCAATTTCTCCACTTGTAGCTAATATTGGATATTTGCCATTATCTAATACAATCTTTTTTTGGTCTTTTCCGTGCTTTATTTTTAGAATTTCTTCTATTCGTTTTTCTTCCCACTCAGGATAAACATTTCCATTTTTATCTTTAAATCTTAATTTAGGAGAATTTTTCATGAATTTCTTCTCCAATATAAATCATGGATTTTAAAAGTTTTATCATAGTCAGATATATCTAAATGTTCTTTTTCATATTTTGAATATATAACTACATTTTCAGCTTTTACTATGCCAATTATACCAATTGTAAACCAAATATCTAATATTTCATCAAGTAAAGATTCTTCAGAACAACGTTCTTCAAATAATTTACAAATTAAAGAATCTTGCTCATTACACGTTTCTAATAAAGTTTGCTTTATTGTCTTTATAAGTGCTTTTATTGTAGATTTTGTAAATTCCTGTTTTTCTATTATTTGAATTAAGTCTACATATGCTTGAATGGCTGGATAAATACTCTGCCATTCTTTTACAAGAGCTTTTTTTCTAGATGTAAAGTAGGTTTCCTCTGCAGCTAAGACATGTTCTTCTCTTAATTCGGTTTCTCCGTCTGCAGCCTGAAAGCAGCAATTCACAAATTCAATAGCATCCCTAGGGCGTAACATTGTTCGATGAAGAATAAAATCATACGCTGGCATATTTTTAACTTTAAAATCAAAAATATCTTTGAACTTAGGAAGTTTTTTCTTTTGATACTTGTCTTCCAACAATGCAATTAGTCTAGAGTCAAGTAATTCAATTATTTCTGATTTAGACCATTCTATTGGTATAATCAAAGATTTATCTTTTTCATCTTGCCTCAAATTGTTTTGATACACCCCTTCCAAGATGTCAGTTCTAATTGATACAATAATTTTAATAGTTTTTAAATCTAAGAACTCTTTAAAAGCATCTAATAATGCATTAATAAAATCGTATTTAATATTTCTTGTTAATAACCAAGATTTATCTAAATCGTCAATATTTATTATAATTTTCTTTTGTTTGTTTGAGACATTATATTCTGATTGAAAATAAGTAATAATTTTTTTCTGCTTTGATAATAATTCTCTATTTACATAGTTGTTAGTTATAGATTGAGTTCTTTTTTCTGTTTCATCAATAGATTTAGCACTAATACTCGCTGGTAAAGTATCTAGTTCAGCTTCTACTGAATCTTTAAAACGTTTTGTTATTATGGTTAAAGCCTCATCATCAAAAAAATTTCCCTCATAACTTTCAATATATTCTCTTAAATCTTTTTTATCTTGCTTATGAAGTAAATTTTCCAAAAAAGTAGTCTTTCCTATATCAATTTCAATAATTTTTATCAATATTACATGAACCCATAGAGCTTTAAAAAATATTCGTAAATCAATCTTATCTTGTATTAATTTTGTTATAAATATATTATTTCTTACATATTCAAATATAGTTTTTTCGGCTTCAATACTTTCATTTTTGTATAATGTACTTTCAACATTCAGGTGTTTTATCAAAGCCGTTTTACCAGATCCAGTTCTTCCGACGATAATTCTTTTAAAAAATTCTCCACCTTTTTCAAATGTCAATAAAGACCTATATGCATCAGTTTCAATAAAACAATTTTCCAAAAAAAAGTCAGTTTCTGCTTCTAAATTTCCTATAGATGTTGTCTTTTTAAAAGTAAATGCCATATATCCTCCTTATTTTATATATTTAATAATTTTATATATTCTAATAATTCTATTTCAAGATTTTTTATATTTTCTTTATGTTTATTTATACTTTCTTTTACGGCTTGTAAATCCACCTCTGGTTCAGGTTCAAAAGTATCTACATAGCGAGGAATGTTCAAGTTGTAGTCGTTTTCTTCTATTTCTTCCATAGTTGCAATATGGCAGAACTTTTCAATTTCCTTGCGTTCAGAATAAGCTGAAACTATTCTTTCAATATCTTCATCAGATATAGAATTTTGATTTTTGCCTTGAACATAGTATTTTGAAGCGTCTATAAAACAAATATTTCCGCTGTTGCCGTTTCTTTCTCTTTTTAGGATTAAGCAACATACAGGAATTGAAGTTCCTTGGAAACAGTTTGCAGGTAAACCAATTACTGCATCCAAGTAATTCATATTCTTAACAATATGTTTTCTTATTGTTTCTTCTGCATTACCTCTAAATAATACGCCATGAGGCAATAGAACAGCTATTCTTCCATCTTCTGCCATATGATAAATCATATGCTGTACAAAGGCAAAATCGGCTGTGGATTTTGGTGCAAGTTTTCCATAGACAGAAAATCTATCATCATCCAAAAACTTAGGGTTTGCAGACCAAGAAGTTGAGTAAGGCGGGTTTGCGACTTGGACTGTATATTGTCTATCTATATTCTTGTTTTGTTCAAGAGTATCAACATTTAGAATTTCAAATTTCTTGTAGTCTATACCATGGAGCAACATATTCATTCTTGCAAGGTTATATGTAGTGCTTGTAAGCTCTTGACCAAAGTATTGACCGACTTTACAGTATTTACCGACTTGCAAAAGTAAACCACCTGAACCGCAAGCGCAATCTGAAACTGTTTTTGCTTCTGTTAAACCAACGGTTGCAAGCCTTGCAACAAGTTTTGACATATTAACAGGGGTATAGAATTCTCCGCCTTTTTTACCTGCCGTTTGTGCAAACATGCCGATAAGATACTCATAAGCATCACCAAGAACATCAAGCTCCATATTTTCAAGGTGAAAATCTATTGTATTAATAGTATTCAATATTTTAGCAATAAGTTTAGATTTTTCGCTTACCATTTTGCCGAGTTTTGAAGATTTTAAGTCCATATCTTCCCAAAGACCGTCAAAGTCTTGTTCGGATTCTTGTCCGATTGTGGATTCAGTAATTGATGAAATTGCTTTTTCAAGGTAATC
>CALUVP010000162.1 GCA_944324215.1 Candidatus Gastranaerophilales bacterium
ACATTACTCACCCGTCCGCCACTTTCCTCTGACCGAAGTCAGATTCTCGTTCGACTTGCATGTATGAAGCACGCCGCCAGCGTTCGTCCTGAGCCAGGATCAAACTCTCCATTGTCAGAAAGTTTATGTCCATTATCTTACCTCTTAGTAAGACGCTCGAACTTCATTTTTTGTCCTTATCATTTAACGAATTAACAAGTTTTTTCGTCTTTAGCTATTCTGTTGTCAATGTGCACAGTTAATCCCTTAACTAGATTACATTTAATTTACTGCTTTACTTCTGCTATTTATAAAAGTAACGGTTTTAATTCGTGTTAATTATCCGACTACTAAACCTTCCTCAGACTGAACTCATTGCTCTTATTAACACCGGAGGTTTCCTCTCCGAACGTTTCCTATCTTATATCATCAATTTCTTTTGTCAACATCTTTTTTTTTGCTATTTACATTTCGTTACATTGACGATATAAAATTTCAAAGTGCTACGTTTATATTTCGGCTTCCGGTGGTGTCCTTCCGATAAATCGGCTACCGTTGGCACCTTAGTGTAAATCACTTTCTTTACGCACTGTTTCCAGCGCGTTCCACCATTATAAAATACAAATTTTTAAAAATCAAGTAGTTTCTTTTTTATGGTTTTACATTTGTTTACATTCTAGACCAAATACACTTTTTGCCCACTTTAAACCTGATTAATTAAATATTCATTTATTGTTTGTTATATAATATCTAGCATGGAAAGCTTAGCAGAATTTATTCAATTAAAAAGAGAAAAAGCCGGATTATCAATTACCGGACTTGCGCATAAAACTAACATCAAAATAGAAACTCTTGAAGATATTGAAGCGGGAAAAGAATTGTTCCTGTCTGTTACGCAAAGACAACAAATAGCAAGAGCCCTTAAGTGTTCTCCGCAGGATCTAAAAATGAGAGAAAAAAATTTCCAATTCGATGTTATTGGTGATGAAGTTATTGACAACTTGAAAAAAAGAATACTTAATCATGAAACAAATCTTAAATGCCCTATTTGCGGAGAACCTCTTGTTTGTAGAATTGCTAAAATGCATGACTTGGAAGATAATCTTATTCTTCAACCCAAAGCACACTGCGTTAAATGCATTTTTCAAATTAAAGAATGACACCTTCTTTTCTCAGTAATTTTTTCTTTAACTCTATACCATAAGCATACCCTACCAATGATTTATCAGAGCCTATGACACGATGACAGGGTATTATTATCGGAATAGGATTCTTATTAACTGCATTTCCTACTGCTCGAGAAGCATGTTCGTTTCCCACACTCATTGCTAATTCCTTATAGGAGATCGACTTACCATAAGGAACTTTTAAAACTTCACCCCAAACTCGCTGTTGAAAATTTGTCCCTTTGGGGTTCAATGGAATACTAAAATTTCTTAAAGCACCTTCTAAATATGCAAAAATTTGCCTATAAGTTAATTCTATAACTTCTGATTCTCTATATTCGGCATGAAATGTTGCTGTTGAAAAGTACAAATTTGTTATAAATCCTCGCTCCTCTACCAGCGTTATATCACCTATTATAGTGCTTTTTGTATAATAGTTCATGTTTAAAAGATAGCATAAATTTGATTTATTTGCTAAAATCTAAACAGAGGTTTGTATGAACAAGAAAATCTTAACTTTTATATTTTTATTGTCTCTTTGTAATGTTTGTCATGCAGGAGAAAAAAATGACCTTAGAAGTTTATTTTTAAACAACAAAGCCAACATTTGCGCGATTAATTTAAGAACGTTTAACGCTAAAGACACTAATGGAAATGAAATTATTGATAAAAATGAAGAAAGCGGAAATTTTCTTAATGCCGTCGAAAGGCTAGATGAATTAAAAAAGCTGAATATTAATACTGTACATGTACTGCCGATTACTCCGACAGGAAGACTTAAAGCTCTTGGAACTGCTGGTTCTTTATATGCTGCAGAAAATTTTTGGAGTATTAATCCGCAGCTTGTCGACAAAAATTCAGAGCTTAATGACATGGAACAAGCCAGAAGATTTGTTGATGAATGCCACAAAAGGGGGATTAGAGTTATAATTGATTTGCCTAGCTGCGGAGCGTATGACCTATTCCTTACACACCCTGAATTATTCATCAAAGACAGCAGACAATGCTCTATTGTTCCTACTGATTGGACTGATGTAAGATTATTTAAAACAGGATCTAACAAAAGACTTAATCAAGACTTGATTGATGCACATAAAAAATTTGTAGACATGGTCCTGGATATTGGTGCAGATGGAATTCGAGCTGACGTCGCTACTATTAAACCTTTTAATTTCTGGGTTAATATTATTAATTATGCAAGAACAAAAGACCCTCAATTCATGTTCCTTGCTGAAGCATCTGATTCCTGGAGAGAGCCACCAAGCGTATATGCTCCATTTACTCCTTATGATAAATTATTACAAGCAGGGTTTGACGGATATTATGGAAGCTTTTTTAACCTAAAAGACTGGAACGCACAAGATTTTATTGAACACATTAAATTTAATTTATCATTTCTTAATTCTTATAAAGAGCCTAAAAGTGTTATACTTAGCTTTACTACGCACGACGAAGTAAGTCCAATTCTTCTTCACGGAGAAAATTTCTCTATTATGATATCTTGGCTTAATGCTACATTACCTTTCAATCCTTATTGCATTGACGGATTTTTCTCTGGAGATACTTATCTCTACAAATGGGCAAATACAAAAGCTAGTAGATCAGAAACTGATGATGACTATTATTTTGTACATAGAGGAAAAATGGATTTATTTAACTTCTCAAGAAAACCTGAAGGGGGTAACGAAAACATTCTAAATAATTTTAAAATAGCTTATAACTTTAGACAAAATAATATTGATTTGATTACAAAGGGTGATTTTAATCCGATAAAAACCAATAACGATAAAGTTTTTGCATTCTCTCGTTCTCTAAAAAATTCTAAAATCATTGTTTTAGGAAACTTGGATTTTAAAAACCCGCAAAATGGAATTTCTATCAAAGTCAGAAATTTGAATAAAAAAATAGAGTTGGATTTGTTAACTGGTAACGACAATGTTAAATTGGTAAAAAATAAAATTCATACAGACCTGAATCCTGGAGAAATTAAAGTTATTCAATTAAAGAAAATTATTTCATAATAAGTAGCAAAAATTTATTTTTACAAGATTTTATAAAGGTATGAACATATCAAATAACTTTAAAATTATTGGAACGTCTTTAATTATTTCAGCATTACCAATTTTTAAAACACCGACCCTTGCTCAAGATTACAAATACAAAACGGATTCATTCGAGTATAGAATTCCTCCAAAGGGAACTGAAGACTTTGATGCCTTAAAAGATGCACCTGATCCAGCAATATTAATTAAAGGTGAACATGTTAATGCTAAAATTATTGTGAATTTAAGCAAAAATGTTTTATATAAATACAATGACGACGGAATTGCTGAAAAAGCTTACCTAATAGCTAGCGGGAAACCTAAAACTCCTACAGATAAGGGGGTTAGAATTGTAACTCACATTGAAACTTTTCCATATAAAACGGCTCCCTATGGTACAAAAAGAAGAAGAAACCCTTCTGCATATGGACCAAAGATTATTTGCCTTAATATAATAAATCCTGAAACAGGAATACAATCTCAAACTGGAGAATTTATCCACGGTAATAATAACCCTAATAGTATAGGAAAATATGTATCAAAGGGGTGCATGAGAATGGATAATGAAGTTATCAAACAACTCGCAAAAGAAGTTAAAAGAGGAGATATTGTTATTATACAATAACTCTTACTTCTTTTTCTCTGCTCGTTCTCGAAAAGCCAATCTTATTGGAGTACCACTAAACCCAAAGGCTTCTCTTAACTTGTTTTCCATATATCTTTTATAATGATCTTTTATTAAATCTTCACTATTTACAAAAAATACAAAAGTCGGAGGAGCAATCGAAGCCTGGGTTGTATACATTATTTTTAACCTTTTATTTCTTATTGACTGAGGCGGATTCAATGCATAAGCTTCATTTACAACCTTATTCAACAAACCGGTCGCAATTCTTTTGGTTCTTTCTTGTTGAACTTCCAAAACTTTCGTAAATATCTGATTTAATCTTTGATGTGTTACTGCACTTATAAATATTTTCGGAACATAATCAAGAAAAGGTATCTCATGAGCTAACTTTTCACTAAACTTGTTTAGAGTGTTAGACTTCTTACCCTCTATTAAATCCCATTTATTTATCGCTATAACCATGCCTTTTCCAGCTTCTGTTATAATCGAAGCTATTTTTTTATCTTGATCAGAAATCCCTTCTTGAGTTTCTGTTGCATCTATAACTAAAACCGCAACATCACATTCCTTTATCGTTCTTATTGCCCTATCTACAGCAAATTTCTCTACACCATAATCTACTTTTGCTTTTTTTCTTATTCCAGCCGTATCAATTATCGTAAACTTTTGATCATTGTATACTAAATTTGAATCAATACTGTCTCTCGTTGTTCCAGAAATATCTGATACGATTACTCGTTTTTCGCCTAATAAAGCGTTTACTATTGAAGATTTACCAGCATTTGGTCTACCGACAATCGCAATTTTTATTTCATTTTCATCCTCAATTTCATCATCTTCTTCAAAATCAGACGTCACCTCTTCTAACAAATCCCCAACTCCACCTGAACCGTGAAGAGCAGATATTGCAATAGGATCTCCTAGAGCTAATGAGTAAAAATCCGCTAACATAGATATCTGATTATGAGAATCAACCTTATTTACCGCCAAATACACAGGCTTTCCTGATTGACGTAAGATATTAGCGATATCTATATCAACAGGAGTGGAACCTGATATGCCATCTACTATAAAAATTATCTTATCAGCTTCAGAACAAGCAATCTTGGCTTGATCATATACTGAAAGCATTATATCATCTTCATCACCGGGAATAATACCCCCTGTATCAATTACTGTAAACAACTTATTCTGCCACTCTACATCAAAATAAATTCTGTCACGAGTAACACCAGGCATATCATCAACTATTGATTGACGCCTGCCTACTAATCTGTTTACAAATGTTGATTTCCCTACATTCGGTCTACCGACTACTGCTATAACTGGTTTTCGTTTCATAATAGATTTACTCTAACATAAATTAATTTCTTTGTATAGTTATCTTAACGTTCTAGCTATTTTTGCTTGAATTGCATTGGCCCTTGTGATATAACGAGACAATTGCTCATACTTGTCAACAGACTCACCATATGGAGTTTGCAATGTCATCAACTCATCAACACTTTTATTTATGTTTTCTAATTTATTTAATGACTGCTTAATTTCTTGAACAGATGCTATTTTTCCAGGTAATTTTGAAATTAAAATATCACGGAATACTCTCATTTGTGAATTGAATTTTTCTACTTTTTCCCTTAACTTTGGAGATAATATATTAAAAATTCCACCAGATATCTTTGTAGAAATACTTTTCTCGTTATATATTTGAGACAAAATTTCCAAATCTTCTTTCAACAAACGCTTTCTACTCATCAAATGTTCTATTGTATCATAATCACTTATGTCGCGAGCAGATTGAATTTGGTCATCAATAGATTGATATTCATCCTCTATTTTAGATATTTTATATTCTAATTTTAACAATTCATCAGACACATCCTTATAAGCATCCTCTCTTAAGAGGTTATAATCATAGTCATTCAAGCGTCTCATCGGTTCTTTAATAGAATCTTTTGACAATATATTACCCTGAGCCTGAAAAAAATTTTCACCACATTTAGACATAAATAAATTATTACTGCTTATATTTGGTTCATTCCCGTCCATAACTTTAATTATACTATTAAAAATACTTACCTTCAATTTTATTCTGTAATTTTAACGCTGGATAATAATCTGGAAGCAACTTCAAACACTCTCCTATATAAGTATAAAAGTTTTCTAAATCATTTACCATCAAATAGTATTTTGCCAACATAAAATGTAATTCTGCATCATTATAATAAATTTCTTTTGAAATATTCATATATTTTAAAGCTGCTGAATAAAACTTATTTTCATACATTACACGAGCAGCATATTTATAAACTTCCTGATTTAAAGTCGAAAACATTTCCAATGCACCTAATAAATGTTCTACATAGCTGACTTTTTTATTTTTTATTAATAAATCCAAATCAATTTCATAGAAATTTCTTATTTGAAAATATGTTGGATATTTTTTCAAAAAACCCTGCAATACAGAAACCAAAACTTCACCCCAAATGGCTCGGGGAGAATCTAATTCTTTAAATAACTTACCGGCATTATTCAAATCTTCATCTAAAATTAATAAGTAAGCCTGCTCTAGAGATTTTGGGTGGATCTCCAACTCTGAACTGTCTTCATAAAAAAAGAAAAATATTTTGCCATTATGAGTTAACATTATTTTTATTAATTTTTATAGAATTATTACGAGCTTTTTTATTTTCTTCCACTAAAACTTCATCAGACTGCTGAGAAACAACAGCTTTATCGTTTAATACTGTCCCACCTTTTATCAAATTTGATACTGAATCTACAGCTGAAACATCAGAACTTTTTCCTATCATATTTGCCAATTTTATCTGTAAATAGATTTCTTCTCTGTAAATTTTTACATCTTTATCCGCTTTTATTGCTATTTTACAAACTCCACTTCTTGATTCGACAACAGTTATTTCAATATTGTCGTTTATCATAATTTTCTGACCGTTTTTTCTTGTAATTACGAGCATTTTACTCCTTAAAGCTAATTAATTTTTAAACATAGGATAACTAATATCGTATCCTGAACCTGAAAGCACTACCTGACCAGCTTTTTGATTAGCGACATTAAATATTAACGGTGCTAACAAATTTATTGTCGTTCCTTTCGGGTCATCTTGCGGTATTGATGTTATATTCATTACTAACAAATTTTCAACGCTTGATATTTCCAAAGTATCAACCACGTTATCTGGTAAATCAATCGAGTAATCAAAGTTTAGAGTGGCTACAGATATTATTGGAAATGCCAAAGCTGTGTCTTCAACAGATTGAAGCCATTTAAACAAAGAATCCTTACTTGGTTCTATTATGATAAATTTCTTTAAATTATCGAAACCAATAATGGGCAAAATAAAATCAAAAATACGTCCTTCATCAATTTCAATTTCACCAAATCTGATAGTACTTAATATCATTCTTACTCTTTCTTAAAAACCTATTGACATTTGATTTGTTAACAAAGATTGGATAAGTTGAGGAGACATATTTGAATCCCCGTTTAACATTTCCATAATACTTGATTGCTTTGCGCTTCCTCTTGTTAACAATGATAAATCATTCGCTTGACCATTTAAAAGGTCAACTAACCCAGCTCTTTGCAACACGTGCATTGCTGCGACAATTTCCTCGTCTGTTGGTGCAGCAGATGATGAAAAATCTTTATACTCTTTAAACTGAGCTGGATCAACATTTCCTCCCCTGTTCATTTCACGCATTAGATTTTCTATTTTATGTCTTTCATAGTCACTTCTTACTTGAGGAGACAAGCCTGTTCCATATTTTCCTTGTATGAAGCTATCCAGGGGTGAAACCTCCTGCACAGACTCATTACATTTATCAGGTGTTTCAAGACAAGTGCGACCCTTTTTTGCATACTTACCCAATTGGCTATCAGGTGACAAATTAATTACTTTTGCATAATTTTCAATAGCTTCAGACTTCTTACCCATCTGAGCTGAAGCCATTGCTAAATAGTAATAAGCTAAGGCATTTGAAGGATCCTTTTCAACAACCTTTTTCAAGGTTTCATAGCATTGGGTATAATTCTTTGCTTTATAAAATTTTATTGCTGTATTTACAGCCGGGGTAGCAGCAGTCTTGGCTTCTACTACGGGAACATTTATTAAACATAATAGCATTACTAAAAAAATTAAAATTCGCTTTTTCATAATTACCCTTCTTATTTCATATTACAATTATTATACATAATGCAACAGATCTTAATATCCATCATATAATTGAATTATACTATATTTTTATAATGTTAACAAGGCATGTGTCAATATAAAATCAGAGATTTCTTTTTCTATTGAAACAGAATACAAATTATTAATTTCTTTTATAAAATAACACGGACTGGTCACATTTACTTCTATAATTTTTCCATCAATTACATCAAGCCCAGCCATATATATCCCCATAGAAGATAAACTCTTTGCTACATATGTAAAGTTAATTTGTTCCTCTGAGCTTAATTCAGACTTTATAATAAAATTATCATCATGAGTATTAAATTTAAAATCATCTTTTGTTGGTAACTTTTTAATACAATAAGGAAGAATATTATCACCTAAAGTTAGTACACGTTTATCCCCTTGTACAACTTCAGGTATAAACTTTTGAACCATAACTAACGTTGTTTCATTATTCGTCATGGTATTTATTATAGTTCTTGTATTAGGATCCCCCTCATGTAAATACATAACACCAGAGCCAAAACATCTATTCAAAGGCTTTAAAACAATCTGTTTTTGTATTAATAAAAAATCCTCTATTTCACTTAAAGAGGCTGTAACTATATTTTCAGACATCAAATCTTTAAAATACACACTATGTAATTTTTCATTAAAATTTCTAATAGACTTTGGCGAATTTATAACCTTTGGTTTAGTTACAAAATCAAAGATATATGTAGCATTAATATAATCTATATCAACAGGAGGATCCGGCCTAAACATTACTAAATCAAAATCGTTTATTTCTACCGTATTGACAATATTCTCATAAAAAATATTATCATTTTTTAGATAAGACCTGTAACATTTTGTATAAGCTACATCAGCTCTCAATGATATGTTTGGGATAGTGGAAATATAAACTTCACATTTCCTACTTAGCAAATCTTTTATCATCCAAAAATTTGTCACTAATTTGTTAAACTCAAAGTATTTAAGCTCTACTTTATCAATTATAAATAACACTTTCATAGTACAAACTCTAACACTAATAAATCTAATATACAAGTTGACTTGTAGGACAAAAATGCTTTATTATTATTTAGGTTATGACAAAATATCAGAAGAAGAAAAAAGAATCTTTATTTTCTAAATTTGTTAATTTTGTATTAACAATTGTTGTCGCGTGCGCAATTGGTTCTCAAGTCTGTACCGCTGCTAATAATAACCTTAGAATTGCTCAGATAAGCGATGCACATTTTTCTTCGTTTGAAGATAATACTTCTTATAAATTCTTAAAAAAATCAGGAGCATTGCTGGATGATGCAATTTTTCAAGTTAACACATCAGGCCCTTACGATTTTGTGATATTTACGGGGGATTTGATTAATGTACCTAAAGTTTCTGAACTTGAAATTTTTATAAATAATCATGCCAGCAAGCTCATTTATCCTTGGTACGCCATACCAGGAAATCATGATATCAGTATTGACGGACCTTTAACAAAAAGAAAATTTTTAGAACTGCTTGCCACCAACAATGAGAATATGAATCAAAAAAATATCTACTATGCCTTTACTCCTAAAAAAGGATTTAGAGTAATTTGTTTAGATTCTGTTATTGACTATAAAATTACTACGAATGGTGAAATTTCCAATGAAGAATTTTTGTGGTTAAAGGAAGAGCTAGACGAACATGTTAAAGACACTATAGTTGTTTGTACACATGTTCCTATAATCGAACCTTATTCGAGCTCTAATCACAGGCTTATTAACGATTATGAGGTAAGAAAACTTCTTAAATCCCATAAAAATCCTGTTATTGTACTGCAAGGACATTATAATGGTGCCAAAGCTAAACAAGATGATAATTTACTTGTAATATCCTGCCCTTCTTTAGTAACTTACCCGAATGCATTTAGAATTATCAACATAAATTCGAATAAAAATAGAACTCTTGTTGACATATACTTAAAAGAGACATCGCTTAAGAATATTCAATCCCGTTCAAAACTCAGACTTATAGGTTCTGAGAAATTATATGGAGATGAAAGTGACAGAAATGCTACGTTTAAATTAGGAAGGAAAGAATAATGGCTGATGAATTTAGAATAAAGTTTAGAGGTGTTAGAGGAAGTTTCCCTGTTGCGGATAAGAATTTCTTGAAATATGGAGGAAATACAGCCTGTATAGAGATTCACGCAGGAGAACACCTTATTATTCTTGATGCTGGAACAGGCTTAATAAGTCTTGGAAATGAGCTTATGCAAAAATATATAGAATCAGGCATAACTATAACAGACAGGACACCTGTTAAATGCACGATACTTTTAAGTCATATTCATTTAGACCATATTCAAGGATTTCCATTTTTCAGACCTTGCCACTTGGCATCTACAAGAATGTGTTTAATGGGTGGAGTTAATTATAATGAAACTTTAGAAGATGAATTAGCAAAAATATTATTCACAAAATCTTTTCCATTAGATTTAGGAGATATTGCTGCTGATTTAAAAATATTTGACCTTAATGAAACTAATTACGTGATATTTAAGAATGGCGAGATGCCTCGAGTGGTTCGTGTTAACGAATTAAAAGACGGAGACTATTCGGAAGATGATGTAGTTATCACCTGCTATAAATCTTATGCTCACCCACAAAATGGTGTTTTTGTTTATAGAATTGAGTATAAAGGCAAAGCGCTTGTATATGCAACCGACAAAGAGAGTTACCCTGGGGGAGACAAAAAACTTATTAAATTTGCTAAGGGATGTGATTTGTTAATTCATGATTCTCAATATTCTACAGAAGATTATTTAAGCATATATGTTCCAAAACAAGGATATGGACACTCAACTTTTGAAATGGCTCTGGATTGCAAGCAACAGGTAGGTGCTAAACAGTTGGTATATTTCCACTATGATCCGGGGTATAACGATGAAAAACTTGATTTGCTAGCAGAAGAGTATGCTTCCAGAGACGCTGTTTTTGCTTATGAAGGGCTAGAAATCAATTTATTATGAAAAAAATAGTTTCACTATTTATACTTTTTATATTAATCTTCTGTTCCGGATATAAAAAGCCTTACAAGTATACTATAGATGCAGGTAAAGATGCTTTTTATCACAATAATGTAGGTTTGAACTACCTTAAAGACAGAATTTATTATGCTGCAATTCAAGAATTTAAAATAGCCATACAATTGAGTCCAAACACTCAAGCTACTGCAATATTCAAGAATAATCTTGGTGAAACTTACAATTTTATAGGGTATCCAGACATGGCAAGGGTCTGTTTTGAGGATGCTATTAAGCTTTATGGACTTAATTTTAAGTATTACATTAATTTAGTAGACTGCTATAAAAAATTAGGAATTGTTAATTCTAAAATAAAAGAGCTTTCCAATAGTGAAAATCCTTATGATAAAATTACGCTTGGACTTTTATATATACAAAATGGCGAAACAAGAAAAGGTATAATTATACTAGATGAACTCTGCTCGCAAGAACCCGATTTGATTATAACAGGAGCGATAAAACAATATCTAAAAGAAGTTACCTCTAAACTCTAATTATTTAAAAAATTTACTCATTCTTCTTACAATAATATTATTAAATTCTTCCGCTGTTCTCTCTATTTGTTTATTCTCAATAACACTACTTTGTATTAAAGTAAAAATTTTCGAAGAATCTGCACCCAACAATTTTACAAAAGATTCTATTGATGATTGTACAACGTTTTTAAAACCAGAATCCGTTTGACATAAACCGTTTTGCATCATCCTCCTCGTTATGCTCGCTAGCAATGTATAAGCCTTTAAAGTAGCCTTCTCCTCTTGTTTATATAAAACATTTTTACTCAATTCTATTAATTCTTCACCAGAATACATTGACCTATTATCAAAAAAAAGAAAACCTTCTCTGTCTGCAAATTTTGAAAATACAACATTTAATACATCACTATCTGGCTCCTTTCCCATTAGTTTACGAACCTGATTAAATTCATCCAAATCATTATGCTCTTTGTTATCCAATTGCATTGACATGAACATCATATGCATATAATCTGATCTTAAATTATTATGTATTAAGTTTTTATATCCTTGAAATTGTATATTATTTTGATTCGTTATTTTCATACCCTTATAAAACTCCTAAAAATTTTTTTTGCTATTGATTAAAAATTATTCTATAATAACACTATGAATAAGGAAACTAATTTTGCAGGAACATTCTATCCGAAAGATCCTGATGAATTAAATAATTTGCTTAACTCATACAAGCAGGAAGTCAACATTGACTTCAAAAGTAAAGCAATTATAGTACCACATGCAGGCTACGCTTATTCCGGACACGCTGCCATGGCAGGATTTCAGTTTCTCGAGCCGAGCGAAAATATCTTCATTATAGCCCCTTCACACCATGTAAGTTTTAATAATATAGCTATGCCTGAGTACTCATTCTTTGAAACTCCTTTAGGAAATTTGGAAGTAAATAAAAGGCTAATCAAAGAAATTGCAGAAAAATTTCCCTGCGTTTTAAGTAACGAAATATTTGAAAAAGAACATTCTATAGAAGTACAACTTCCTTTTTTGCAGAATTTGTTTTTTCCACAAAGACAAAGTGCTGCTGATTTCGTCAAAAATCTAAAAAAAATAGGACGAAAAATTAAAATCATACCAATTTTAACAGGAAATTGTGATTACCGTCTAATATCAGATATAATTTCAACTTATTGGGAAAACTCTTCCTTTATTATATCTTCAGACTTGAGCCACTTTTATCCACAACAGCAGTGCAGACAAATTGACACTTATACAGCAACTATAATAGAGACAGGTAAAATTGAATTTTTGGAAAACGCTCAAGCCTGTGGAATAGTTGGAATAAAAGGGTTAGTGGATTTTGCTAACAACAATGACTGCACGATGATAAGAGCCGAAATGTATAATTCCGGAGATATTAGCAACGACAAAGATAGAGTTGTAGGATACGGCTCTTGGTTTCTGTATACAGATAACAGAAATAGTTTTATTGAAAAATACTGTTCTGAATACGTTCTTAATGCTGCTAAAGAAAGTGTTCTTGCGGCAATTAATAACAAAGAATATATTCCGCATAATATTCCAACAGTATTAACTGAATTTGGAGCATCTTTTGTAACGATTAAATACAATGGCAAACTTAGAGGATGCATCGGTTCTATTTATCCTACTAAACCTCTTATTTTAGATATTATTGATAACGCAAAAAATGCCGGCTTCCAAGATCCAAGATTTAACCCGCTTACAAGTGAAGAATTAGATAAATTAAGTTTCTCTGTTTCAATTTTATCTTCTATCGAAAGAATTAATTTCAAAGATGAAAGAGATTTGCTTTCTAAAATTTATCCACACGGAATTATAATAATAGAAAGAGATAAAAGAGCTGTATATTTACCTGTTGTTTGGGAACAATTACCGGATAGAGAAATTTTCTTAAATTCCCTCAAAGAAAAAGCGGGACTTCCGCCAGAATACTTCTCAAGAACTCTTGAAGCTTATAAATTTGACGCTCTTTATATTACAGATGAAGTTACAGAATAATTCCTGATTTTATTCTTACTAATTTATTCTCCCATTCATTTGCTGTTTTTATACTGTATAAGAGATCATTTTGGGGTTGCCAATTTAAAATTTCCTTAGCTTTTTTGTTATCTGCAATAAGCTTTGCGGGATCTCCTGCTCGTCTTGGACAAATCTCTAATGGAATTTTTCGTTCTAAAACCTCTTCACAAGATTTAAATACTTCTTTTACACTGTTTCCGTTTCCTGTTCCTAAATTAAAATAATCGGTTTTACCACCATTATTTAAGTATTCTAAGGCTTTTATATGCGCTTGTGCTAAATCCTCTACATTTATATAATCCCTTATACAAGTTCCATCAGTAGTTTCGTAATCATCCCCAAACATCTTAAAACTTTTTTTACTGTCAGATTTTAAAATATTCGGAATCAAATGAGTTTCAGGAGCATGCCATTCGCCTATCCTTGCTTTTGAATCAGCTCCTGCGACATTAAAATACCTTAACCTGACAGATCTTAAACCATAGGCTTTATCATAATCATCCATAATACGCTCAACCATTAGTTTTGAATTCCCGTATGCATTAATAGGATTTTGAGAATGATTTTCATCAATAGGTACATAATCAGGCTCGCCATATGTTGCTGCGGTTGAAGAAAAAACAATTTTTTTAACATTAAATTCTAACATTGCGTTTAATAAATTTAATGTCCCATAAACATTATTGTAATAATACTTTTGAGGATTTTTTACACTTTCTCCTACCTGAGAATACGCTGCAAAGTGTACAACTGATTCTATTTTATTTACTAGGAAAACTCCTCTTATATCATCAATATTCTTTAAATTTCCTTGTATAAATTTTAAATTTCCATATTTATTCAAAATATCAATTATCTCAATATGCCCAAGTTCTAAACTATCAAAGATAATGACATCCTTGCCCATCTCTAATAAAGCTAAAGCTACATGACTTCCTATATACCCTGCGCCGCCTGTAATTAAAATCATCTTACAAGTCCTCCATTCTCAACTTTATATATTATAACATCTTTCAAAAATTCATCCTCAAATAATACGGTATCTACTGAAGTAATTATTGTTTGTGTATCATTTTCTATTGATTTTAAAAGATAATTTTGTCTTGTCTCATCCAATTCTGCTAAAACATCATCCAATAATAATATTGGGGAAAATCCCGTTTTTGTTTTTATTATTTCTAATTCTGATAATTTTAAAGATAAAACTAAAGTTCTCTGCTGACCTTGAGAGGCAAATTTTACGGCATCTAAACCATTTATCATAAATTCTATATCATCCCTATGAGGCCCTAAACAAGCTTGATGTCTTGCAATTTCTTCTTGGCGCCTTTCTTCAAGCTTTTCTTTTAAATACTCACAGATTTCACCTACCTCGTTATAAGGACATGTATAATTTAAACTAAATATCTCCGAATTACTTATTATATTATGTTTTTTAGCAGCAATTTCTGAGATTTCTTTTAAGAATTTCTTTCGCAAAAATATTATATTAGCACCTGTTACAGCCAATTGTTCATTATAAATATCTAATAACGTTTCATCGATAATATCTGATTTTAGTAAATTGTTTTTTTGAATTCTGATTTTATCGTATTTAGACAATCTTTCATCATAAGCAGGATATATTTGAGAAATAGCCCTATCTAACCAATCCCTTCTATCTTGAGGTGCTCCTCTTAAAAGTAACAAATCTTTCGTGGAAAACAAAACAGTTTTTACAACTAATTTAAAATTCTTAGGAGTTGTTTTGACCTTATTTACTTTTATCGCACGTCTTTTATCCCTATCTAAAGAATAATCTAATTCAATTTCCGTACTATTCTTTTCTACAAGAGCAGAAATCTCAAAACTTTCTTTGCCAAATTGTATTAAATCACTAATTGTTGAAGTTCTTGGACTCTTTAAATCCGATAAAAAATATATGCTCTCTAAAATATTAGTTTTACCTTGAGCATTTTTGCCTATAATCAATGTTTTGCGACTCTTAAAATCGATTTTTACATCTGTACAATTTCTATAATTTTTAAGCTCAATATTTACTAATCTCATAGAACAAGTATACCACAGCTTAGACTTATTATTTTAAAACATATAGAAATTAACTTAGTAGTTAGCTGAAGTAGGGTTATGAAAATTTTTACAATACATTATCGTATAGTTAACCAAATCATAGATAAAAAATTTTGTGAGGTAATAAAAATGAAACAAATAATTCCAGAAAAAAGTTCAGAAAAAGTAGCCAAATTTTTACAAAAAAATTCTCTTCACAAAAGAGATTTTGCTGAAATGATAGGGGTTACTCTATCTTATGTTTATAACTTAATAGACGAAACAGTTCCATTTTCGACAAGGGGAACAACGATAGAGAGAATTGCAACAGTCATGGATATTGAGCCAGAAGAATTTCCCGAATATAGAATCCCACAAGAACCTATACTTATAGACGAATCTATTGAAACCCTTAGAGATTACATAAAGGAAAACAAATTAAGCATTGTATCATTCCTAAAATCATTTCCGCGCAAAAAACGTATTGACATCGTTGATATTTTAAGAGGAGCACTACCTATTCCTATAGATTACAAAGAACTTAAAATGATAGGAAAAACTTTAAATATTCCAGATGAAGAAATTTATAACATGTGGGAGCTTAGAATTAAACAAGTCCTAGAATCCGCAGGAATGAATGTTTATGCAAATTCCGGGTTGGTAACTTCTATGTTTGACTGTGCAAGAAAGTATTTATTAAATGAAAAATAGGCAATTTTTTTACACTAAATTACTTTATATATATAAGGTTAGAAAAGGTTGTAGAAAATTTTAAATCCGGTTCTAAAACCGGATTTTTTTTATACTAAAGCTTTTTGAATTTCATTTGCAACTTCTTGAGCCGAATACATATCAGAAAGTTTTTCTCTTACATTTCCCAATTTAACAATAACGTCATCACGATATTTTTTATCATATAATAATTTCTCGGTTTCATAACAAATATTCTCAACACTAAACTTTGTCTGAATAAGTTCTGGAACAATATCCATATCAGTTATAATATTTGGTAAAGAAACTTTCTTTATACACCTTAAAAGCAAATATGCTAAATACAAAATCCAAGGCCCTTTATACCCAATAATCATAGGAACCTTATATAAAGCAGCTTCTAAAGCAACCGTACCTGAAGCTAAAATCAGAGAGTCAGAAACACTTAATAAAGCCTGATTTTCTCCTTTGACAACCTTAAAATCAGTATCTTTGACGTATTTATCAAAAATATTATCACTCAAATTTGGAGCATGAGAAATACAAAACTGTATTTCTGGATGTAATTTTTGCAATTTCTTTGCCGAATTTATAAAAGTTCTTGCCAAAAACTTCAATTCCAAAGGTCTTGACCCTGGGAAAATTGATACCAAAGGTCTGTTGACATCCAGCCCGTGTTTTGCAAAAAAATCTTCGCGACAAGCTTTTTCAGGCAGCTGTTTTACAAGAGGATGACCGCAATAATGTACATTTATACCATAATCCCTGTACATTTCCACCTCGAAAGGGAATATACAAAGCACTTCATCTACATATTTTTTTATCCCTTTAATTCGCCATTTTCTACTTGCCCATACCTGAGGCGGGATATAATGAAAGACCTTTATTCCACTGTTTTTTAGGCGTTTTGCAATCCTTAAATTAAAAGTTCCGTAATCTACAAGCAAGACCAAATCTGGTTTATAAACGTTTAAAATATAATCAGAAACTCTCTTTTCTAAAGCTAAATGTTCAAAAGCCATTTTTAAACTAAATCCGAACCCTGACATCTTAGAATGATCACAAAATATTTTGGAAGCAAACTTCTTTAAATTTTCTCCCCCAATACCTTCTATAACAACATCGGGCATCTGTTTCTTAAGAATTTCTGCCACACACCCTGCATGAATATCTCCTGAATATTCTCCTGTTATTATAAAAACTTTCTTCATAAAATCTTACACTGCCATTACTACAATGTTATGCTTATTTGCATACTTAATAACATCTTCTCTATCAACAATAATTGTTTCTCCAGCCTCAACTGCTATTAAATCTGCTTTGTATTTTTTCATTGTCTTTAATGTCCTAAGCCCAATTGCAGGAATATCAAAACGTTTGTCTTGAGAAGGTTTTGCAACCTTTATAACTCTTGAATGGTTCTTAGCAATTTTGCACCCTCGTTTAATACATTTATCGGTACCCTCAATTGCCTCAACCGCCATAACCATTTTATCCTTTATTACTACAGACTGACCTATATCTAATTTTCCTGTTTCTTTTGCAAGCCAATAACCGTAATTTACATCATCTATCTGTTCTTGACTCGGCTGTGATATTCCTAATACTCCTGACGGTATCATAAGTTTTTTTATAAACAATGTTTGATCCAAAATTGTTATGCCAATCTTCTCTAGCTCATCTATAATCATTAACATAACTTTATCATCATTGAGTCTTATGGCTTTTTTTATAAATTCCACCGCTCTTGAATCAAATTTTGGACGTTTTAACAATATAGTCTTGCTAACCTTTCCCAAGAAAGTTATTTGTTTTATTCCTTCTGACTTTAATGTATCCTCAATTTTTTGCACTTCTCCAGGACAAAAAGAATAAACTTTTGAGCAGTATTTTTTTAATTGCGAACAATTGTCATTTGAAAGCGAAATTGCAACAACATCAAAACCGTTTTCTTTCGCGTACTGAGCCATTTTTACAGGCAAAAGACCGTCTCCTGCTATCAAACCTTGTTTTTGTTCCAATACTACTGACATTCTTAAATCCTTTCCTCCTACATACCACGTATTTTACTATAAACATGGTTTTTTCAAAAGAATTTTAAACTTTTTGGGTTTACATTATTAAGCTTATGAAACTTTTCCAACAAATTTTATATTATAGTTACTTACCAATTCTTCATAAGCCAAAACTGTCAAGTCTTGGATAAACTCTGACATAATCACAAAAACCATGTGCCTTATATCCATCGGAACCGCCACAATTGGAGATACTATCTTCTTTGATTTCGCAAATTTCATAAGTTTTGTAACTATATCTTGTATTTCTGTTGAATCTATACGTATAATCGACTCTTCTTCATCCTCCTTGAAAAATGAATATATTTTATCAATTATCTCGTCTGAAAACTCTATAACTTTCAGCTCGCCATCCTGCGCTAAATCTTTTATTATATGCTTTGATAGAGCCAAACGAACTTTGTCTAACAAATCTTCTTTAGTTGGCTCATTGGCATAATCATTTATTTTCTCAAAAATATAAACTATATTTTTTACTGAAACATGTTCTCTTACAAGACAAGTTAGCAAGTATTTCAAATCGGATGCAGTTATAAAATCAGGAATTATATTGTCTACCAAGAAAGAATTTGTTTCTATAACCTTTTCAACATATTTATTAACATCGTTGTAGTCCATAATATCAGAAACTTCTTTTACAGCAATATATTCAATAGCTTTACCAATGTATTCGACAGCAGTAAGTCCCTGCACCCAAAAATCTTTCACCTTTTCCTTCGGTAACCAAACCATTTTTTTACCGGTTATATCATCAGTTACAACAATGTCTTCTTCTGATGATTTATACCCTTTTAATTCATCTTTATAAAAAGCCACACATTCAGGAAATACAACTGATCGAAAAACTTCAATATCGTGTATTTTTATATTAAATTCATTTTGCAAAAGCTCATCACTATTATGAAAATGTATGTGAGGAATTACATATCCCAAACGCTCTGCTAATTTTTGACGAATTTTTACAGTTTCAGCAAGAAGATTATCATTCTCTTCCATTGAAACCACTTCCAGAATTTCTTCCGATAAATTAACAACAAACTTTTCTTCTTTGATTGCAGTATACATAGCATCTGGAGAAATTTCATTTACCAACTGTTGTTTCAATATATCTAACTGCCTCAACTCATCTGACATCTGATTGTTTAGCTGCTTTTTCTTCTCCGGTGACAAATGCTCGCTTTCTAACTGTGACTTTATTTTTTTTATTCGTTCTTTTTGATTAGCAATCTTAAGTTGAATTTCTTTACACGAAGCGTATGGACTCGATGGTGCCGCAAGCATTTTTTCCATTCGATACTTGAAACTTGTTATATTAACGATATCATCTAAATCTGTAGAATCTTCTTCCTGTTTTTCTCTCATAAAAATACAGTTAAAATCATAAGATGATTCTGTTTCCACCTCGTGCATAGTATATAAATCCCATCCGGCATCAGACATTTCATTTAACAAATTTTCTAATGCCTGCGCATCATCTGTTGGGACTGATTTTATTAAATATTGCATTCTTTTATTAAACATCGTCATCTTCTTCCTTTGAACTTATTATTTTATATATCAAATTATTAACAGGAGGTTTTGTATCATTTATTGAAAATGCATCATCACAAAATCTCTGTGCAGCTTTTGTAGCTTCTTCACTATTTGAATATATTGTATAAAGCGTTTCACCTTTATGCACATACTCACCGCTTTTCTTATTCAAATATATTCCAACACTTAAATCTATAGGTTTTGAACTATTTTCTCTTGCAGCACCTAACTCTTTTAAAGCTAAAGATATATTGTGAGCATTTATAATTTGAACAAAACCATTTTTCTTAGACTCACACTCGACTTTAAAACTTGGCAAAGTAAATTTATCGTAGTTATCCAAAACTTCAGCCGCACCACCTTGAGCAATAATCAGTTCTCTGAATTTCTCCAAAGCCTTACCCGAATTTACAAGACTTTTTAAGTATAAATCAGCCTCTTTGCTATTATCAAACATTTCCATTTGCAATAAAACAGTAGATGCTATAGCATAAGTAAGTTCCGCTAAGTCCCCTTTTTTAATTTCTCCCTTTAAGAACTGAATTGCTTCAATAACCTCTAGCGCATTTCCTACTGCTCTGCCTAAAGGCTCTTCCATAGAAGAAACAATTGCTGTAACAGATTTGTTAACAAGTTTGCCGACCTCAACCATCAATTTTGATAGTTGAACAGCATCCTCAGGAGAATCTTTATAAGCACCCGAGCCGTATTTTACATCTATAATTATGTTTGATGCGCCTGATGCAATCTTTTTAGCTATTATAGAAGATGCTAGCAAATAATCTGAATCTACTGCGGCAATATAATTTCTTAAAACATACATTCTTTTATCGGCAGAAGCCAGATCATCAGCCTGAGATGCTATAACTGCATTGATATTCTTGACCTGATTTACAATCGCATGAGTCGACAAATTAGTATTAAAGTTTGGTATAGATTCTAACTTGTCAACAGTCCCTGCAACACTTCCCAGACCTCTATCCGCAAGCTTTGCAACAGGCATGCCGGCTGCTGCAAGTAACGGAATGAGAGTTATCGTAACTTTGTCTCCTACACCACCTGTAGAATGTTTATCTATAACTTTGGAAGATAATTCATCAAAATTTATAACCTTACCGGACTTTCCCAAAGCCTCTGTCAAAAAAGCAGTTTCTTCAACGCTCATTCCCTTAAAACATACAGCCATTAACCACGCTGCGACCTGTGATTCAGAAACCGTTCCGCTCATATAAGAAGAGATTATATAATTTATCTCATCCTTTGTTAATGAATAGCCACGTTTCTTTTTTTCAATCAGGTCAACAATATTCATTACTATTTAGTACCTTTCAACTTTGTGATTACGCTATCCGTAATATCAACACCGCCGACAAAAACACCTCTTACATCCATAATGGCATCAAGTTTTTGTTCTACCATAACTGCTTTTGCTGCTTCTTTAATCTTATTAAAAACTTCTTGTTCTCTTTTTGTTTTTAATGCAACATATGCAGATTCTTTTGCTTTAAATTCTTGTGCTACTTTTTCCTCAAAAGTCTGCTTCTTTAACGGAGTGTCTAAAGCCTTATATTCTTTTTCCTTATCAACAAGAAATTGCTGCATCTCTAAACCTTTTGCATCAACTTCTTTAGTTACTTGTTTAGCGTAATCATAATTATCAATTACCTTTACATAATCTATATACCCAACACCACCTGCATGTGCAATACCAGCAAATGCAGTCATAAATAAAACAACAAGACCTAATTTTAATTTATTCATACAACCTCCTATTATTTAACAATTATTATACACTATTTAGTACATCATGTCACCTACACCAAAAGTAAAGTAACCATTAGGCGAGCCATTTGGTCCAGGATTTGTAAGCGGTAAGCCATAGTCTACAGACAAAGGTCCTATACCAGGCATATTTATCTTTAAACCAATACCAGCAGTAATTGCTTGAATTGGTCTATCATATAAAACACTTGAAATTGTTGGATCAAATACTCTACCTGCATCAACCCAGAATGTCAGCCTTAAATTCTGTAAGAAATTAACTTTCAATCTATCTACAAAAGGTATTGGTGTTGCAAGTTCCGCAGAACCCATAATGAATGCAGTACCTGTACCTACACCATTAACTTTATAACCTCTGATTGTATAAGGACCACCTAAACGATATGCCATAATTTCAGGCATTTCGTCACCGTGAACTCTTATACCACCTCTTCCGGTAAAGGTCAATGATGACTTCTTAGCAATTGGTATAAATTTCTTTGCCATACCTGTCAAACGACCGTTTGTTTTACCAAAGCCGTCCAGCCCGAAAGCTTCTTCATACCTAACAGAAGCTAAAACACCGTGTCTTGGATTTATAGACGAATCTCTAGAATCATACGCTAAGCCAGGAGCTAAACGTAAGAAGAATCCTCCATCTAACTGTTTTGCTCTCTCAGCTATATCCAAATTGTGTTGTTTATACAAATTAGCAATATTATTAGCGTCGCCTTCACTTAAGTGAATATATTCTACACCTGTTGTAAAGGTAGAAGAAAGATTTCTGTTAAACTTCATCCTATGAGCAACAGTGCCCTCTATACCGATACGGCGCTCTATTGCAAGTGGAATCTGATAGCTACCCAAATCTCTAAAATATATTTTACTCATCAAAGAGTTATCAGCATTTAAAAAATGAGGTTCAAAAAAGCTTAATTCAGCTTGATAATTCATATGACTCTTGATTGAAGAATCACTCATTAAAATACCTGAACCAACTAAACCTGTTAAGGAAACTCTTTGATTCATTCCTCTAAAGTTATTATCAGAAATACCAACAGAACCAAAAGCACCCGTTGCAGAATCCAAACCACCGCCTATAGAAATAGATGCAGTCCTTTGTTCTTTCAAATCTATTGTAATATCAAACTTATCCGGATCCTCTTCTGAAACTTCAATTGTTCTATTTACATCCTTAAATGCTTGTGTTGAATATAACCTTACCAAGTCCTGTCTTAGTTGATTTTCGTTATAAACAGTGCCTGGCTCTGTCATAATATTTCTTTCAATCACATACTCTTTAGTTTTCTCATTACCGGCAATCATAATTTTATTGATCTTACCTTCTGTAATGCTTAAATTAAGAGTTCCATCAGGATCATCATAAATTGAATCTATTTTTGAAAGAATATACCCTTTTGAATAATAGCATTCGTTAATTTTTTCCAATGCTTGGTTGATAGCTGTAATATTTTGGGGCTTTCCTTTTAGTGGAAGTAAATATTGCATAATCTCATCTGACGAAACTACCGTATTTCCCTCAATTGTAAAATCTGTGACAGGAATATTTTCTTCAACGATTATTTTTAAAGAAATAGTACCGTTGGAATTTTTAACAGGAATTGCCTTCATTCTTTCTGTGAAATATCCCATACGGAAAATTGTTTTTAAATCTTGCTGCATGGCATCTTTATCATATAAATCACCTTTTTTGAGAGACATTTTGGACATTATGTACTCTGGTTTGATAATGTTTGCACCAAGAATTTCTATATCATTGATATAAGAGATATTAGAATTTTCTGAAGCGGATTCTTCTGTATATTCAGGATCATTGAGCATATCATCAACTTCATCAGCAAAAACAACACTCGTTGTCGTAATTGCACCAAGAAGTAATGTAAATATTATTAAATTTTTGTATATACTTGATAGATTAGCCAACTATCCACTCCACAGCGTCTCTTAAATATTCTATCACAAATATTTAAATAAAAAAAATATAAAATTTATTATTTACAAAACGAAAAATTCCTTCTTATTGACAGTCATAAATTTTACTGCTACTATTAAACTTTCTTTTATGGAGGGGATAAAAAATGAAATATTCTACTGATGGTTTGCAATATCATATAGGACTTAAAGAAGGTGACATAGGTGAATATGTTATATTACCGGGAGACCCTAAAAGGTGTAAAAAAATTGCTGAGTATTTTGAGGATGCAAAACTTGTTGCAGACAGAAGAGAGTTTACAACATATACAGGATTCTTGAACGGTGTAAAAGTCAGTGTTACCTCAACAGGTATTGGCGGACCGTCTGCTGCCATTGCTTTAGAAGAGCTTGTGAAAGTTGGTGGTAAATATTTCATAAGGGTTGGAACATGCGGAGGCATGGATACTAATGTAAAAAGCGGAGACTTAGTTATTGCAACAGGTGCCATCAGAATGGAAGGCACTTCAAAGGAATACGCACCTATAGAATTTCCTGCTGTAGCAAATTATGATATTGTAACATCACTTATTAATGCAGCAAAGAAACTTAACCAGAATTACCATGTCGGAATAGTAGAATGTAAAGATTCTTTCTATGGACAACATAGTCCTGAGCTTATGCCGGTGAACTATGAGCTTACAAATAAATGGAATGCTTGGCTAAAATTAGGAACTTTAGCTTCTGAGATGGAATCAGCAGCATTATTCACTGTTGGCAGTTATCTAAAAGTAAAAGTCGGCTCAGTATTCCTTGTTGTTGCAAACCAAGAAAGAGAAAAACTTGGTTTAGAAAATCCAGTGGTTCATGATACAGATAGTGCAATAAAAACCGCTGTAGAAGCTATCAAATCAATGATTTAATTTTTGATGTAAAATGTTTCTATGAAAATATGTATTTTTCCTGGAACTTTTAATCCTATTCACGAAGCTCACCTTAAGGTGGCTGAGTTTGCGTTAACACATTATGGATTTGACAAGGTTATTTTTATACCTTCTTATATTCCGCCGCACAAAGAACTGAAAAAAAATTTGGCTAAACACCGCTTCAACATGGTAAAACTGGCAACAGAAAACAATCCAAGATTTGAAGTTTCGGATATTGAATATAAAAACGAAGGAAAATCTTATTCTCTAATAACGGTAAAAGAAATTATGAAACAGTACAATATCCAGGAAAAACTCAGTTTTCTCATTGGAACGGATGCCTTTGATAAAATAGACACTTGGTATAAAGCAAACGAATTAAGAGAGCTTGTACATTTTATAGTTTTTCCTAGGGGAGTGAATATTTCAGCAAAACATCTTTGGGATTATGAAATTGCGCCGTTAGAATTTCTGGACATATCATCTACACAAATACGTAAAACTCATAATGATACAATAAAGGAAGTAAAGGATTATATAGAAAAAAATGACTTGTACGCTTGAATACATAAATAACTGGTTAAAAGCAAACTTAACCCAAGAACGGTACGAACACTCGCTGGGTACCGCTGAGTGCGCACAGAAACTTGCAGAAAAATTTGGCATCGATACAAATAAGGCATATTTTACTGGTCTTATACATGATTGTGCAAAATGCTTACCAATAAACGAAACTGATAAAATCATTAAAGAATTTCTAAAACTCGGAGAAGAAGAACTTTGTAGCCCTAAAACGCACCATGCACCGGTTGGAGCTTTTATTGCACAGAGGGAATTCGGAATAGATGATGAAGAAATTTTATCAGCAATAAGATGGCATACCATCGGAAAAATTGGGATGACAGACTTTGAAAAAATAATCTTCCTTGCTGATAAACTTGAAACACGCACCAGACCTTGTGAAATATGTGAACCAATTTGGGAAGCTCTGGATAATGGTCTCGATAGTGCATTATTTCTCTGTTACAAAAATACTATCAAAAGTCTTGTTGATAGAGATTTAAGAATATGTACAACGACTATAGATATTTACAACAGTTTGCTCAAATAAAGAAGTCATTGTATAATTAAATTATGAGGACGAGGTTAGCTGGACTATTATTATTAAGCGTATTATGTATGAATACAGCTTTTGCAGACACACCTTTCCAAGGTCATGCTGAATTTGACGATCAATATACAGAATTGGATAAGGAGCTGTTTACCGGTAAGAAAGAGACTTTAGAAAAACGTGATATTATCCAAATGACAGTTTCTCAAGTTTTGGATGGTTCTTTTTCGATTGAAGGAGATGAGTTTTTTGCAGAAGTAACAAGCGATGTTGTTGGAGATAAGGGAGTTATTATACCCAAAGGGACCGTAGCACACGGAGTCATAACCCAAACAAGTGAAGCTAAAAGACTCGGACGTGATGGATATCTTAGTTTAAGTTTTGATTACCTTGTAACACCTGACGGGCGTGAAATTCCTATAGAGGGAAGTATGTCTACTAAATTACATCCAATCAAAGCTGCAACAAAAATAATAGCAACCGATGTAGGATATACTGCTGTCGGAGGACTTGCTGGAGGCTTATTTGCAGTTCAAGCATTAGGTCTGGAAGCCGCTATTGCTTCTCAAGGTTATACTGTTGCTGGAGGTGCTGCTCTTGGTGGAACTATTGGTTTAGGAATGTCTCTCTACAGAAAAGGTAAAAATGTTCTAATTGCTCCGGGAGACGAAATAAAAGTTCGCATTTTATCAGATGTCGAATTACCAGTCTATAGAGAAGAAGCTTTAAAACAAAAAGAATTACATTATCCTGGGCTTGATATAAGAATTGCTAATATTCTATACGAAAAAGACCCTTTTGGAGAAGTTAACACTATTACTTTGTCGCTTTCAATTTCTAACATGTCAAAAAAAGCTATATCAGGTATGGATTTAGCCTTGATGAATGATTACAATGCAATTTACAATCCTTCAATTTTCGGGGATACAAAGCTTCTGTTTTCACAGCTTAAACCAGGAGACAGATATGCCGGCAAAATTTCTTTTGCAGTAAATAATGTTAAACAATCCTTCTGGCTAATTGTAAATGATAGAGCTACAAACAAACCCCTCGCCAAGATTTCTCTTGATAATGCATACAAAAATGTCTCAAAAGATGTAAAAAAACGTAATGAAAAAATGCGCAAAGGCAAAAAGAACTTCTACAAAGAAGAAGGTCCTTTTGACATATAACATAAATTCCTGCATTTTTATTCATTAATCAAGGTCATAATTTAACATCGAAACAACTTTAACTCCGTTGTTTTCAATTTTTTCTCTGCCTTTTAGAGGATCTAATTCTATTATGAAAGCCGCAGCAACAACCTCTGCCCCAACTCGCTTAACAAGATTACAAGCAGCAACAGCAGTTCCGCCAGTTGCAAGTAAGTCATCAATTACTAAAACTCTGTAACCTTCTTTGAGAGCATCTGCATGCATTTCTATAGTATCTGTTCCATACTCTAATGAATATGTCTCTTTTATTGTTTCAGCAGGTAATTTGTTTGGTTTTCTTATTGGAATAAAACCTACCCCCATTTTATTTGCAAGAGCTGCTCCAAAAATAAAACCTCTCGATTCTATACCTGCAATATAATCAATTTTTTCATTTTTAAAATTTTCAAAAAGATATTCAATACATAAGTCAAAAGCTTTTGGATCTTTCACAATAGTAGTAACATCCAAAAACAGAATTCCTTCCTTTGGAAAATTCGGAACTTCTCTAACATTTTCTCTTACATATTTCAAATCTTTAATATCCATCTATTTATACCTCTTTAAACTATATTGTAATAAATCTAAACACCAACTGTTTCCAATTCCTTTTCTTGAGCCTGTTGCGCTTCAACAACTAAACCGTGGGCAGTTTTTCCCCAGTTCAAATCTTTCTTGCAGAATAATATCTTACCACAAATAAAAAGCTCCATCGGAAACCAAATTATCAAAAAATAAACAGTAGTCTCAAAAGCTTGTTTTAAAGCCTTCATCCTTGAGAAATGGTCATACCTTCTCAAGCTATATCTAATAGCAAAAATAAAACCTAGACCGACAACCGAAGATACTATAAGAGAAGACCATAGAACATTATGTAAACTGTACGGATCTGTCTTGTCAGTAAGTAGTTTTACTACTCTAAAAAAGACTTCCATCATAAACCACAACGGCATTATAAACTGTGTAATGTATATAGCCATATCAAGTCTTGCTCTTAGGGACATTTTTTTTGATTTCATCGCCTCAAAAAAATACTCTAAATATCTTCTAATAGTTCCCTCTAGCCATCTTCGGCGTTGTCTGAACAAA
Source organism: Candidatus Gastranaerophilales bacterium (assembly GCA_944324215.1). Lineage (GTDB taxonomy): Bacteria > Cyanobacteriota > Vampirovibrionia > Gastranaerophilales > Gastranaerophilaceae > CAG-196. The sequence continues at coordinate 27,984 of CALUVP010000162.1, forward strand.
GGTTTGACGCAAACAATACCTTCTTCATAAACAAGAGCCTCGGGACAAAAACGAACGTCCCAACCTTTTATATGAAGCCTAGTAGACATATCCAAATCATCAGTTATTGTGTAATTGTTCCAGCCGTGAATATCCTCAAGTGCCTGTCGTTTTATAAGTTCACCGTTACCTCTAAGTTCAACCGCACCCTTCACAGCATCGCGTCCTACCTGTAAATATGTATCAAAAGTATACTCGTTATTTTGACACCTTGTAAGAAAATTGACATCTTTATTTCTAATAATCTTTCTCGCCTGAACGGCACCAACATCAGCCGGCTCAAGTTGTGGAACCAATTTATTTAAGAAATCCGAGTCAACTGTAGCATCAGCATCAAAAACGAGAATTGCATCACCCTTAGCAATTTTAAACGCATCATTTAAAACTGCAGATTTTCCTGAAAAAGCATCATCATCACGTATTAAAGCTTTTACATTTTCATGCTTTTCTTCAAGAGATTTAATAATCGATGCGGTACTATCAGAACTTCTATCATCAATAACTATAACCTCAAAAGCCGGATAATCCATTTTTAAAACATTCTCAACCGTATTTGCAATAACAGCCTCTTCGTTATGAGCAGGTATCATAACTGTTACAAAAGGTTTATAATTTTCGTTAACCACAGGCGGATGTTTTTTTAATTTACGTTTTTGGTACTTTGTCGCAGCTATTGAATACAAACCATAAGTAACCATACACACACACAAAATAATGAATCCGACGATCGTATTTACATAATTCTGAAATACATACAAAAATACGCCAAGACACGATAATATTATAAATAGAAGTATTCTTTCTCTCATAATCTCCCCAGCAATAATACAATTATATCAAAAACATTAACTTTTATTTCAAAATCCCGAAAAAAATAAATTCAATTTTACATTTCTTAACAAAACGCACTAAAAAAAGCAATTTTTTTACCTTTAAATACTTTATATATACATAAGAGATATTTAAGAGAGGACAAAAGATGTTATTCACTACTCAAACTGTTTCAAACGAAGAAATTAAATCTTTAGACAACTTCTTTAACGAATTTGAAAATGTTGAAAATAACTTTGTTGAAGATATTGAAACACCTGTTTCTAAATACATTACATCTCTTGTTAGCTCTTGCTATCAAAAATCTGTTAACGACATCGCTAACACAAAAGTCGGTAACAAAATCGTTAGAAAAAGAAACCTTCAACAAGTTATGCAAGAATCGTTCTTCTACGGTGCTAACAGATTCGGTAACAATTTTATAGCATAGTAACTTTATCTATACTAAAAAGAAAAAATCAAAAAAAGAAAAGAACATCCGGGTTTAAAATCTTCATATATGTTCTTTCTTTTCAAACTTATACAAAGGGTCGAGTAGTTAAATTTTAAATTACAAAACCCATTTACCCCCAACTCTCTTATATAATCTTACATCTTACTAAAATAGGTTTTACTCCCTAATTAAAATGGGGAGTTTTTTTTGTTCATACTTAATAAGATTATTTTTATTTATATTCTGTGATATTGTAAACAAATTTTACAAAAAGTGATATAAGCTTTTGTGAGTTTTCTTTTTACCAAATTTTTATAGTAAAATCTTTATATGAATTTAGATGCCGCTATAGATAGTGTATTATCTCCAGTTGCCGACAAAATTTCCGGTTTTATATTCTCTTATATAACAATAGGAGGGGTAAGAGTGGAATTTCTTGTCGCTCTTTTAATTATTGCGGCTGTGTATTTCACTTTTAGAACAAGATTTATCGGTATATGGGGCTTCAAGCATGCTATTAAGCTGATTACTAATAAATATAAGCACAACCCAAACGGATATCAAAGAAAGAAAAAAGGAGAACTGTCATCATTTCAAGCTCTTAGCGCAACGATTTCAGCATCAGCAGGTATTGGTAATGTTGCAGGTTCTGCGGCTGCTGTTTCTATTGGAGGCCCTGGAGTAATTTTCTGGATGATAATAGCAGGATTTTTCTCTATGGCTTTGAAATTTTCAGAAGTTTTATTAGGTGTAAAATTTAGAAAAATAAATCCGGACGGAACAGTTTCAGGAGGACCTATGTACTACATACTTGTAGGACTAAGAGGAAAATATTCACAAAAATTTGCTCCTGCACTTTCAAAAATTTACGCTTTATGCTGCATATTTGCCATGATTGGCGGGTGGAATTTATTCCAAATAAATGCTATGACTGCACAATTTACAGAAGTAACAGGAGGTAATAACAGCATTTTTGCTAACAACGGCTGGATTTTAGGAATAATCGTTGCTGTTATTACTTGGTTTACAATAATTGGAGGGATAAAAGCTATTGGAAAATTTACTTCCAAAGTAACTCCTATTATGTGTTCTTTGTACGTTTTAAGTGCTTTTCTGGTTTGTTTAGTGAATATTCACCATTTACCAGAAACTGTTGTATTGATTTTAAGAGAAGCATTTTCTCCAAAAGCAATGACTGGAGGAGCTCTTGCTTGTATGCTCTGGGGCTTTAGGCGTGCAATGTTTGCTAATGAATCTGGCTTAGGTACTGCACCGATTGCATTTTCCGCAGTTAATACTAATAAACCTGTCGCACAAGCTTTTATTTCTATGTTACAACCTTTTGTTGATACTGTTATTGTAGGAGTAGCAACAGCTTTTGTTATCGTTGTATCTAAAGTGTATGTTAACGTGGACGGAATTGCCGGAATAGAACTTACATCAAAAGCTTTCGCAACAATATGTCCTTGGTATCCTATAATTTTAACAATCATGGCTAGCTGTTTCGTGATATCAACAATGCTGTGCGGGTCTTATTATGGTCTGAAAGCTTGGAATTTTCTATTCGGATACTCAAATAAAAAAAATCGTATTTTTCAAGCTATTTACTGCATTTGCATAATTGCCGGTTCAGCTATGAATTTTAAAAGCATAATAAATCTTTCAGATGCTGTCACTTTATTTCTAGCCGTTCCCAATCTAATTGCTGTATTTGCACTTTCTAATATTGTAATAAAAGAATTAAAACGATATTGCGAAAGATATGAAATTTCACAAGACATAGTAGACAAAATATAGTCTTAATTAATTCTTTACTTGCAGGGTATAGTTAAATAGTGTACAATACACTAACAATAAGGATGACATTATTATGCCAAAAATTTATTTCGTGGATGTTACCAATAGAGATGGTGTTCAAACATCAAGACTTGGACTTGCCAAACTTCAAAAAACAATCATCAATCTTATGCTTGATGATATGGGAGTGACGCAATCTGAGTTTGGATTTCCGACAACTATGCACGAATTAAATTACCTCAATGCAAACTTAGAATTAGTAAAACGCGGAGTTATAAAAAAAACAAAACTTTCTGGCTGGATGCGAGCAATTGCATCAGATGTTGAACAGTCTTTCACAAATTGTCCTCTTCTCGAAAATTGCAATCTATCTCAATCCACATCAGAACAAATGATAAATGGTAAATACTTAGGCAAAAAAACACCTCAAGATATATTATATATGACTTGCGAAGCTGTAGAATGCGCAGTTTCTAAAGGTGCAAAAATTATCGGAGTAAATGCAGAAGACGCTTCAAGAAGTGATCTTGACTATCTAATAAAACTTGCTAAAGAAGTAAAAAAACTCGGTGCTTATCGTTTTAGATATTGTGATACTTTAGGATATGAGGATCCGAGTACTACATACAATCGAATTTATAGACTTGCAAAAGAGGCACAAATGCCTATAGAACTACATTATCATAATGATTTAGGAATGGCTGTTGCTTGTTCAGTAGAAGGTGCAAAGGCAGCCGTTGATGCTGGAGTTGATGCATATATTAATACTGCAATAAATGGTATGGGAGAACGCGCGGGTAACGCAGATTTGGTATCTTGTCTGCTTGCTTGTTTAAAATCTGCGGGATTCAAAGACAAGTACCCAATTGATGAAAAAATTGATTTAAGTAAATCTTGGAAACTTGCAAAGTACACAGCGTATGCGTTTGGTCTGCCAATTCCAATTAATCAACCTGCTGTTGGTGATAATGCCTTTGCACATGAATCCGGTATTCACGCGGATGGTGCATTAAAAGACAGAAGAAATTATGAATTATATGACTTTGAAGAACTCGGACGTGGTGAACCCGAAATTATTGAAACCGGCAGAATGATTACTACGGGTGAATACGGTGGTATCAAAGGATTTAGAAACGTTTATGACAAGTTAGAAATAGAATTTAAAGATGAAAATGAGGCAAGAAACATCTTGGAATTAGCTCGTTACGCTAACGTTCATACACAAAAGCCATTAACAGAAAGTGAGCTAAAATTCATATATCATTATCCTGATATAGCAGCAAAAATAATGACAGTTTCTCCATTCTACAACCCGGAAGGTGAACTTCAAAAACGACTTGAAAAGGGTTCTGTTGCAATGCCTTATCAGATTATTTAAGCAAAAAAAATAAAAAGCACTTGATAAAATTTATCAAGTGCTTTTTGTTATACAACTTTATTTCTATTTACAAATACTTATATCATCTAAGACAATAGCATAAACTGTTTCACCTTTTTTAGCTTTGTAGTGACAGCCCGGAGTAATAAGCCCAACTGCAAGACCAACACCACAACCAATAGGAATACCTATTGCTAACCCCGCACCAATTTCTGCAGGATTTGGAATAAATGCAAAACCAACACCGGCACCTGCACCTACAATACCTAAAGTAAGAGTTGATAACACAAGCTTTCCTGTAGTTGTCCAAGGACCTTCTTTTAACTTATAATCCTTAGTAAAAGGTCTTGCTTTAATATCTATACAAGTATTGTTTGGAAATACGATTTTTCTGAATATCAGACTAACTCTTGCATTTTTATTGAACCACTTTGGTTTTTCTACGTTTATCACTTCTGCAACAATCTTAGTTCCACATGGCAGTAACAGAGTACCTTCTCTTGTATAAAGAGCTTGCGGCACGACAAAATGAACCATTTCACCAGCTTGAGAGCATTTTGAGAAAAACTTTTCATCAAAAACAAACTGTAATACGTTACCTTTTTCTATTACATTTCTTAAATTTGTAACAGTTACAACGTTACAAGGAGCTTGTTTATGAACATCTAAGTGCTCAATCGCTTGAGTCTGCTCCGCACACTGAGCCAATACAGGAACTGTATTAATACTCAAAAGACTTAGTGTAAAAAAGAATGAAAGAATTTTTTTTTTTTTTTAATACCTCTTATTTACATCATATATTTTTAATCACAAGTAGTATAACTTATTTTCAAATTTTTCTCAATAGTCCAATAGATTTTACAAAAAAAAAGAGCCCACCAAGGCGGACTTTATAATTGGCTGGGACGGAAGGATTCGAACCTCCGAGATGGCTGGACCAAAACCAGCTGCCTTACCACTTGGCGACGTCCCATCGCATTTACTATCTTAGAATATCAATATTGATTGTCAAGAGGTGTTTTTTTATTTTCTCAAAAAAGGCCTAGAAAAAAATATTTTCTAAGCCATATATAAGATTAATAATAGGAGGGTATTTTTTCTTAATCTCTTGAAAATTGCCATACTACATCTGCACCTAGAGCCAGAAGCGCAGCCCATTTACTATATTTTGCAGCTTTCTTTAAACCATTTTCAAATGTGCATGCCTTTAATTTTTTACCATTTTCTTTTATTATTTTGCCTGCTTCATCTCTTACATAATCTGTACCTAAAAACTTTCTAACATTAGAGCTTAAACAAGCACCAATTGCTGCAAGACTTAGTCCAGCTCCATACCCTGCAGCTGCTACTGTTGCACCTTCTGCTGCTCTACCACCAATGCCACCAATTTTTTGCATTCTATCTTTGCCACCTTTATTATCAATACTTGTTCCATATACGTAGCTTAGTGCTTCTTCTGTATATTTTTTATGATAATCTTTATTACCAAAAAACTTTTCATTGAAACCATGCATTAAAGCTGTTTCGCCAAATCTTTCTATATCAGACCTTAAACTTACAGTTTCACCTGATTTTTTGGATATAATTTCCGCATACATACTTTCAATTACTTGTCTTACTGATTTTGCAGGATCCTCATTTGGATTTTCTTTGAAATATTTATTGAACTTTTGATACAATGAACATTTTATCTTATCATACTCCTGACAAATACCATCAGAATCATGAGCTCTTATCTTTTCTGCCAAATTTACAATTGAAGTTTGCAGACCATGGTCAGCCATTGCTTTTTCAAACATAGCTGCATCTTCTGCCTTATATGCATTAGTTTTATTCTCTAACAACAAATTATGCATTGCTCCTGAATGTACCAGTTGACTTTTTTCCATATCTTGATAAACATCATTCATTTGCTTCATATAAGCCGGATACATTCCCATCATTCCAGACATACCCAAGCCAGCCATTCCCATTCCGCCAAATCCCATAAAAGATGGATTATAAAATGAGCTATATGTGCTATTACCTGGCAATCCATACATACCAAGACCACTCATATATGGATTATTACCGATTCCTGTTATGCCAAACGGATATGACATAATGACCTCCTACTAAATTTTTGTTATTTTTATAACCTTTTTAACCTTACATATTTATAAAGTATTTTTATATTGAGTAATTGATACTTTGTAGACTTTTCTTAATAAAAGTTTACAATTTATAATCATATTATTTTGTTGTATTATGTTAAAATAGGTGAATTGGGGAGCTGAGAATGAGAATTGAAGCTAAAAATCTAGTTAAAATTTATGGTGACAGAAGCGTTGTTAATGATGTTTCTTTTTTCATGGATAAAGGCGAAGTAGTTTGTTTGCTCGGTCCAAACGGTGCCGGTAAAACTACAACTTTTTACATGATTGTCGGATTAGTTAAGCCTAATACTGGAAGTGTATTTATTGACGATAAAGAAATCACAACATGGCCAATGAACTTGAGAGCAAAAGAAGGTATCGGATATTTACCGCAGGAAAATTCCATTTTCAGAAAGTTGACTGTTGAAGAAAATATTCAATTAGTTTTGGAAATGAATGATAAATTGACTGTCAATGAAAAGAAAATGAAGCTTGAAGAATTATTAACAGAATTTGGTGTTATGAAGCTTAGAAAGTCTCCGGCGGTGGCTCTTTCGGGTGGAGAAAGAAGACGTGTTGAAATTGCAAGAGCACTTGCTGCAAGCCCTGATTTTATGTTATTAGATGAACCTTTTGCCGGAATTGATCCTATTGCTATTGGAGAAATCAAGGACAATATTAGAAAAATTTCTGAAGAAAAGGGACTTGGAGTTTTAATTACTGACCACAATCCAAAAGCAACTCTTTCCATTACTGATAGAGCTTACGTAATCTTTGACGGTAAAATTAAAATTCAAGGCAAAAGCTTGGATGTCGCAAACGACCCTGTGGCAAAGGAATTTTATTTAGGAAAGGATTTCAAATTATAGAATGAAAAAACTTTTCACTGTTTATGACAGATATATTTTTATGCAAGTCCTTACTACCACTATTGTTGCTATATTGTTGTTTACAATTGTGTGGATTGCTCCTGAAATGCTTTTAAATACCATAAAAAAAATTCTTGCTCACGAATATACCGTAAAAACAGGAATCATGGTTCTTGTATATGAATTACCTAAAATTCTTGGTAAAGCTTTCCCTGTTGGACTGTTATTAGGCTCCTTATTTACTTTCGACAAACTTAGCAAAGACTCTGAACTTACTATATTTAGAGCTGTTGGCATGTCGTTTTCTAGAATTTTGCGTCCCCTTCTAGTTCTGAGCTTCATTGTTACATATCTTTGTTTTGTAACTTATGATAAGTGGATACCATATTCTTGCCAAAAACTGCAACAAATAAAGGGGGGCGAATCTCTTACACAATATATATATACTCAAAAAGATGAAAATAATCGTCCTGAACAAGCTGTTATTGTATCTAGATTTTTCAAAGGAGAAATGACTAATGTTATCGTTTTAAATTTTTCAAAACAAATTTTTGATGATTTACACGGGCTTAATAATATCCTCGTTGGTGAAACTGGATATAAAGGAGTTGATAAAACGGGCAAACCTTGCTGGATTTTAAATAAAGTAACCTCTTATAATATAAATGAAGATGGTATATTCAAAAGAATTACAAAACAAGACAATGCCTATATATTAAATGGTGAAGATGCTGAAGATGCATATACAATTATGATTAATTCGACAAAAAGGGACAGGGATATTAATAATAAAGATTTGAAACATTACGTTGATTTATTAAAAAAGGCTAATCTTGATGAAGATTACAGATTAATGTATAACAAATATTTACAAAGATTCTTTCATCCGTTTGTTTGCGTTTTGCTAGCAATTTTAGGTTGCTTACTTGGCTTCAGTAAACCTAGAGAACAAAGATTAATAGGTTTTACCATTGCTATAGGATGTATATTTGTTTATTATATTACTCTGCCTTTCTTTGATTTATTGGCAGAAAAGGGAGTGCTACACCCAATTATAACTGCGGCATTTCCACCTGGAGCTTTTTTATGTGCAATAATTGCGTTTTACAAATCAAGGGATTTATAATATGAAAAAAATTATTCTTTTTTTACTTTTCCTACTTACTTTTAATACTGCTATTGCAGAACCAATTAATGTTAGTTACGATGATGGAATTTACCATATCATACTTTCCGGTGATAAAATAAAAAAGCAAATACAATTCATTTCATCACCAACACTAATAACGAACTTAGAAGCTCATAATAAGTCAAATTCGCTTTTGACAATTAATGCAGGATTCTTTGATCCGAATAACCAGAAGACTATATCTTATATAACAAATGATACACAAATTATTGAAGACCCTATTTTCAATGAAAATATTTTATCAAATCCAACTTTGAGGCAAAATTTAAAGAAAATAATAAACAGAACAGAATTTAGAATTCTAGAATGTGATGGTTATTACAAATACGAAATTGCACCCCATAATTCTAGAGTAGATTTTCTGTGTTCTATTCAAACTGCAGCTCAAGGGGGCCCTCAACTCTTACCAAGTCTCAGATTAGAGGAAGAATTTTTCATTGTTAAAGATAAAGATGGTAACATAATTAGAGAATCAGCGTCAGTTCTACATAAAACTGCCAGAACTCTAATCGGCTTAAAAACAATTGAGGATGGAAAACAAGAAGTTCATATTTTCATAGTAACAGATAAGCATCCTATCGATATATATGAAGCAAGAGATCTTTGCTCTGCATACAAACTTGATAGCGCTATGGCTTTCGATGGTGGAAGTTCTACTTCTTTTAATTATAAAAAAATATCAGTAACTTCTAATGAAAACAATGGCAGAACAGGAAGAGCTCTTAAATCTTTTATGATTATTAAAAAATAATATTTTTTAATATTTTTGTAAATAAAAATTCCCGATTGCAAAATACAATCGGGAATTTTTTAAATAATGCCAAACTACTTAACTTCAACAGTAGCACCAGCAGCTTCAAGTTGTTTCTTGATAGCTTCTGCTTCTTCTTTCTTAACGCCTTCTTTGATAGCTTTTGGAGCACCATCAACTAAATCTTTAGCTTCTTTTAAGCCAAGACCAGTGATAGCTCTAACTTCTTTAAGAACAGCGATTTTCTTATCAGCTGGAACAGATGCTAATACAACGTTTACTTCTGCATCAACATCTTCAGCAGGAGCAGCAGCTGCGGCAGGAGCAGCAGCAACAGCTACAGGAGCTGCAGCAGATACACCAAATTTTTCTTCCATAGCTTTTACTAATTCAGCAGCTTCTAATAAAGTTAACTTTTCAATTGATTCTAAAATTGCTTCAATACTCATTTTTTTTCTCCTTTTATTTTTTTTTGTTTTTTACGTTGCTAATTGCATATTACTATGCAGATTTTTGATCTCTAACTGCTGCCACAGCTCTAACAAGAGATGACATAACAGCATTGACAGAGTTTGCGATACCAGAAGCCGGTGAATTGATACAGCCAAGCATTTTTGCATATAGTTCTTCTCTTGATGGAAGATCTGCAAGTGCTTTTGCTTCAGCAGCTGACATTAATTGTCCGTCCATTGCTGCCGCTAAAATTTCACCCTTCTTAGTATCTTTAATAAATTGTGATAAAGCTTTTGCAGGCGCTACCTGATCCTTGTAACCAAATGCGATTGCTATAGACCCTTTTAATACCTCAGTCAAAACTTCATAAGGAGTTCCCTTGATTGCGATTTTTGCTAAAGTATTTTTGGTAACCATATAGTCACCACCATCTTTTTGAAGAGCACGTCTTAATTTAGTAATCTCTTCTACTGACAACCCATTATAATCGGTAACAATTGCAACTTGTGCTTTATCTATTTTTTCTTTGATAAGTGCTACCTTATCTTCTTTAAAAGCTTTTGTTGACATTTTTTGCTCCTTTTTACATAACTCTTTCGAGTTCTTTTATAATTTTCGGATTATTTTCCGATCGACCTTTTACATACTAAAAAGATTTTGCAATCTTTTCTATAATCGCAAAATCCAACATTAACTTTAAGCTATTTATATTACTAAAGTAGAGTTTAACTCCCGTGGATAATCTCGGCTAGCCTTTTCAGATTAAATCCTAACACAAGGATACTAACTGTCTGCGATTACATTTCCTAATCTACCAAAACCATTTTTTGATGTCAAGATTTTTTTTAACTATTTTTTTCTTTCTGCGCGAATTACTGTCCAATACCCACCTCTAGCAACTTCATAATTCTTAAAATCTCTATCTAAACGTTTTACAAGAGAGTTCTTAACTTCTGAAAATGTTATAAACATTTCCGGTATTTTTGGATTATTTTTATTCTCTTCCAAAAATTTTTCATCAAAGAAACTAACACTGTCCAAAAAAACTACAGAGATACTTTCTCCTTTTGGAATTTGAGAAAGTATTTCTGAGGGATTTTTTTTATACAGATGTCTGTTACTTTTACTTATGTATAACAAATTTTTATCCTTTAAATTTGCATAGCGATAAAACCTATTTGGTTCATAATATGTAAATATAACATTTTGAGAATTTTGTTTATTTAATATATCGCCAACTATCTTATTTCCCTCATTTCTTTTAAGCTTTGTAACATAAAAAGGAGAGAAAAAAGCACTCAAGTGAAATAAAACAAATAACGATAATAGAATTACCCCATATCGTTTCATTTTTTCAAACCCTAAAGCTACAAATAATATCAGTATTGGTAAAATTTCTATAGAATATTTAGTAATGAAAACAAGCTTTCCAAAATAAGAAGCTATTGCCATCACAGATATCATCCCTAAAGCTATTACAGCAAGGCCTCGTTTTAAGCCTGCAATCATCCCACAAAAAGCTATTATAGTCGGGACAGTAAGCCAGAGTCCAAGAGATTTTTCATAGAAAAAAACCGGAGGCGCAGATATATTATTTGTTAGCACGGGTGAAAAATAATCACTGAATAGAAATAATATATTAGTATATGAAAAATATCCCCACCATTGAGAAGCAGGTAGCTTCGATAAAATAATATAAGCATACTTGTAAGAAAATACACCTATAAGAGCTATCAATATAAATGTTAATGACAATTTTCTTTTTTTATAGAAAATGTAAACCAGTAAAAAAAACACATATATTATTCCAAGAATATGAGTTGATAAAACAAGCACAATCGATAAGACATATCCTAAAAGATTTTTCCAATCACTCTTCTTTAAATACCTAATTGTAAATAATAGAGAAAGTGCCGAAAACAAAAACAAAAGCGAATAAAATCTTACTTCTTGCGAATAATAAACCAAGAAAGATAAAGTCGAAGTAATTAAAGCAGCAAAGTAAGCAGCTTTTTTAGAAAATTCTTTCCCTACCAAATACATTACAGGTATTGCCAAAACCCCAGGGATAACTGATGTAAGCCTTAAAACAGTATCAGAGAAATGAATAAATGGTTTAAGGTATATGTAATACAGAGGCATATGACACTGTTTAAGAACTTCTTGCCAAAAACCATAAAAAAAAGGGGTAGAAGAGACATACCAACTTACATACTCATCATTCCACAAACCTTCAGGCTTTACTATATAAGAAAGCCTTAGTATTAATCCCAAAATAACTATATAAAACACTCTTTACCTAATCTCCTTATTTATATATAATATTTTACATGACAAAGCTTATTATTCAAATACCTTGTTTTAATGAAGAGAGCACACTATTAACAACACTTAACAGTTTGCCTAGAGAAGTTTCTGGTATAGACGAACTGGAAATTTTAGTGATTAATGACGGCTCTACAGATAAGTCCTCAGAAATTGCAAAAAATTGGGGAGCTTCTGTATTTGAAATAAAACCTAATAAAGGTTTAGCAAACGCATTCAGATGTGGTCTTAATGAAGCATTAAAGAGAAACGCTGACATTATAGTTAATACCGATGCAGATAACCAGTACTGTGCTGAGGATATTCCTAAATTGATAAAACCTATACTAGAAGGCAATGCTGATATTGTAGTTGGTGCAAGAGATATTTTATCTATCAAAGAGTTTTCTCCCCTTAAGAAATTCTTCCAAAAACTTGGTTCTGCAATTCTAAGACTACTGTCTTCCACAAAGGTTGAAGATGCACCAAGCGGATTTAGAGCTTTTTCTAAGCACGCAGCAATTAGAATTAACATTTTTGATAATTACACCTACACAATGGAAACTCTTCTTCAAGCTAATGCAAAAGGTCTAAAAATAACTTCTGTTCCCATTAGAGTTAATCCCAAATTAAGGGATTCAAAACTTGTTAAAAATATTTTTGACTATATTTACAAATCAATGAAAACTACTATAAGAATGTTTATAGTATATAGACCTTTCAGATTTTTTATATCTATTGCAGCTATTTTGGCATTTGTGGGAATATTACTTGTTATAAGATTTGTATATTTCTTTTCTCAAGGACTTGGTAACGGACATATTCAATCACTTATATTTGCCGCAATGTTTTTAATCTCCGCTGTACAACTCGGAGTTATTGCTGTTATAGGAGATTTACTTTCAATTAACAGAAAACTGTTAGAAGATATTCAACTGAGACTAAAGACTATTGAATATAGCAAAATAAATAATAAAAACCACTTTTTCAAGTTGCAAAGAAAGGAAAAATCGAAGGGAAAAACTTTTCAATAAAAAATCTATCTAACTAAAAATTCCAAAAGTTCTTTCGATATTATCATCTCGAACTTTTTGAATAGATTCCATCTCTGTTGTTATAGAAGTTCGTTCTGTCTCTAACTTGCTTAAATCTCTATCGTACTTGGAATCTTTATCATTTATAACTCCAAGTTCATATTCATATTTAGCCTCTGCCTTTTTTAAATCAGCCTCATCCTGAACTTCTTGCAGATAATTTGTATTTGTACTTGTTGCAATACTTGTTTCAGTCCATTCTTTTTTATTAGTATTATAAACATCAATGGTTACACGTCCTGAATTTACCATATTATTTAACCATTCATTTCCCTTTTCTCCGGCTTCACAATCTGGTTCAATTTCCTGACAGCCCCCAGCAGCTTGTATTTTTTCAAATAAATTTGCATAAAAATTAAATTCTTGTTGTGGAAATTCCTCTGGAACATCATTAAATTCTGCAGTAGCTGAGTCCGGATCTGTATTAGAAACATCATTCTTATTTAAACGCATATATTTATATATTTCACTACCATAGTTGTCATACAAAACTTCTCTAAAGTTTTCCAAAGCTTCACGTTTTTCCTTCATCGATGTTGAATCTGAATTACAAGCCTCCGTTAATGAATTATATGCCTTTTGAAGCTTGTCCTCGGTTGAATGATTTTCATAGACTTTTCGTTCCACATCAGTCATATACAAATTGTATAAACCGTTTTCTGCAGTACCATCACCATAATCTTCTCCAGAAATACCAATCCCTACTTCCATTCCCATAGACATTCTCTCTGTATCGTTATCAACAGGCCAAGCAAAATCACCCTCCATACCTAACATTGCATATGCAAAAGTATACTTATCGGAGCTAAAATTTTCATATATTTCAGCCGTCTTAGAATCTACAATAACTTTACCGGTTTTGGAATCTGTGAGAGAGTATTGGGCAAATCTATTTTCATTATAAGTACATAATGTTGCAAATGTAGCGTCAACAAAGCTCCTAGTACCATCCCCATTACTATACGCTACTTGAATTTTTTTAGCATCTAAAGCATCACAGTAGTCTTGATACAACTCATCTTTTTGAGTTGCAAGCGCTATTTTTTGGCTTTCAATGTTTTGAGCTTTATACTCTACATCGTGAAGCCGACTCGTTAGCGTTAGTAATCTAGCTTGTGAGGCTGCCATTCCCATATTGATATGTACCTTTATTGTTTCCCTTGCAATCATTGATTACGGCAAGTTTTAATAAAAACTTTAATAATATAAAGAAATCTTTACAAAAATTTACATGATTACGACTTTAAATACAAAACTAAAAAGTCTTATGAGAAATTAAACACATATTGCCATATATAATAAACATGTCATAAATGTTAAGTTTTGTAACAATGTAAATACAAATTGAAATTTTGAAAAATTAATATACTTTATATATACAAATGATGTAAGTAAACGAGGTACAGAGTATGACCAGAATTAATTGTCACAGCTCACTTAAGCATTATGAAATGTATCACTCCGGATGCGGAGGCGGAAGAAATTATGGCAGTATATTTAATACTACATATAATATTGACTGTAACGGACACAGTGGCTTCTGGGGCGGCTTCGGTTACGGCTTAGGTAATGCCTTTGGAGGACTATTTAGTGGCCTTTTCCGTGGCGGAATGAATTTTAACTGCTTCGGAATGGGTGGCTTTGGAATGGGCGGCTTCGGCTTCCCTGGTTTTGGAGGCTTCAACTTCGGCAACTTTGGAGTTCCTTCTTTAGGCGGAATCTTTGGAGATAGATCAAAAGTATCTGATAGTGAAGACAGTGAAAAAACTGAATCTAAAGAGAAAAAAGAAGCCGATGATAAAAAAGATAAAGAATGCGAGGATCCTGACAGACAAAAACTTGCAGATCACGTTGCAAGTGTCAAAACATTATTTGCTGATGAGCAAAATTTAACGCCAGACAAATTAAAAGAGTTATACAATAAAATAAAAACTGATATGGAATCAAGTAAAGATGAGCCGCATCACACCACAACAGATTTGAAAGAATACGAATCATTATTAAATATACTAAACGACAAAGCAAAAGCCAAAGGCTGGGGCGAAATAGAAAGCGAGGACTTTGGAAAATCAAGTTCTGCAGCTACTACAGACCCAGCTGCCACAGACCCAGCGGCTACAGACCCAGCAGCTACAGACCCAGCGGCTACAGACCCAGCAGCTACAGACCCAGCTGCCACAGACCCAGCTGCCACAGACCCAGCAGCTACAGACCCAGCTGCCACAGACCCAGCTGCCACAGACCCAGCGGCTACAGACCCCGCAGCTACAGACCAAGCTGCCACAGACCCAGCGGCTACAGACCCAGCAGCTAAAAAACAGAAGTATAAAACTGGTTTTACCAACTATGATGGTAAAACCGAACTGAAAGACGGAGATGTTATTCAAGCAACAGATGAAAGTGATGTTACAAATCCTACAAAAAATCTCGATAATAAAGTTTCAAAAATTACAAAATCATCAAGCGGTAAACATCCACAGACTATAACTATATACGATAAAAAAACAGTAATATATACATATAAAGAAACGCGAAACGGAGAATTCATCTATTGTAGTGACCAAAGCAATCAGGAATATGTCCTACAAAAGAATTCAAATGGTAAATATGAATTAGTACAATATGAGTGGCACAAAGGTTTCGGAGAAAAAGATTGGAGTCCAGAAGAATAAAATAAACCTCCTATAAAAAGGAGGTTTATTTTATAAAAACATACTTTCCTTCATAAGGCGAAGGTTCAGGTTTAACATTCTTTAAAAACTCACCCAGAGAATCAAAAGGATTAGTTATAAACATCTTCTTTTTCTCAACATGAAGAATTTCGTTTGATGATAATAATTTTGTTACCGCTTCTTCGTTAGATACTTTCATACTTCTTAATTCCGATTGAGACACCACAGTTTAACATCAAGATTAAAGCCTGTCAATAGAAATACGTGCCCATTAAATATTTACCCTCTTGAAAAAGAGTTTTGGTTGTTTTAATATAGAAGTGTTACACAAAATGCTATAAAGGTGGTGAAAATATAAATGGCAGAAGTTAAAGTTGGCGAAAACGAAAGTATCGAAAGCGCTTTAAGAAGATTTAAAAAGAAAATTCAAAAAGCTGGTATTTTATCAGAAGTTAAAAAACGTGAAAGATACGAAAAGCCAAGCGTAAAACGTAAACGCAAATCAGAAGCTGCTCGTAAGCGCAAAGTATAAAAAAAACGGCCTGTCAGAAGACAGGTTGTTTTTTTGTAAAACTATTTTTAAATTCCCTCTTGAAAATATGGTATGTTTATTTTAGAATTGGACGTACGGCGACATGGCCAAGTGGTAAGGCAGAAGCCTGCAAAGCTTTTATCCCCAGTTCGAATCTGGGTGTCGCCTTTTTTTATTGTTAAATCAGCCTTTGGCTTACAAAGTATCACAAATCAAGAATTGCATGGAAAATATAGAATTAAAACACTTTTGGGAGCAAGTTAAGGAAGAGTTGTTGGGTGTTTTGCCTGAAAATGCTCATCCTTGGATTTATCCTTTGGAAATTTCCGGATATGATAAGGGTGTTCTTACCGTGGTTACGGGACAAATGATGGGAAGAGATATTTTAAGACGCAATTACTATGATTTGATAACAGAAGCTCTTGTTCGAATTTCTGGAGATAAAGATTCAAGATTTGTTATAATTTATGATGAAAATGCCGCTAAAACATTAAAAAAAGAATCTGAGAAACTTAACACAAAAATCTCTGATAAGACTCTGAAAGAACAGGCTCTTGAAAATTTATCCAACATGCAATCAGCTGCAAATTTGAATTTGAAATATAAATTTGAAAATTTTGTAGTTGGTGAGAGTAATAAATTTGCTTACTCTGCAGCTATGGCAGTTGCTAAAAACCCTGCTGGCAAATACAATCCTTTATTTATATATGGCAATTCTGGACTGGGAAAAACTCACTTAATGCAAGCTATCGGACATTACATTATTTTTAATAATCCAAAGCTTAAAGTTAAGTATACAAAAACTGAAGATTACGTAAATGACTATATTTCAAACAGTCGTAAAACTAATAATAACATAGAAAACATGTCAAAATTTAATCGTAAATATACTAATATAGATGTTATTTTGATTGATGATATCCAGTTCATAGAATCAAAAATCAAATCAATGGAAAATTTACAATATACTTTTGATAACTTATACAATAAGGGTAAACAAATTGTTATAACGTCAGACAGAGTTCCAAAGGATATTCCAACACTTACAGCAGCTTTGTGTTCAAGATTTGAGATGGGCTTGATGTTAGAATTAACACCCCCTGATATTGAAACCAGATTTGAAATTATAAAAAAACTTGCTGATAACAATGACTTAAAATATGATGAAGAAGCCTTATTGTACATTGCAAAGAATTTTATTAACAATGTAAGAGAGCTTGAAGGAGCATTTACAAAAGTTTGCGCTTATGCAGAAATTTCAGAACAACCACTTACACTTAAACTTGCTAAAGAGGTTCTAAAGTGTGACAATAATAATGATGAAATAAACTTTGATCAAATCGCAAGGGTTACGGCAAGTTATTTTAATATAGATGTAGAAGATCTGAAAGGAACAGCAAGAGGTCAGAAGGTTTCTTTTGCAAGACATTTAGCAATTTATTTATGCAGAGAAATTACAAACCAAAGTTTCGTGAATATATCAAAATATTTCAACAAAAAGCATACTACTATAATGTTTGCGTATGAAAAAATAAGAAAAGAAAAAGACACAAACAAAGAAATTACAAATTCCATAAGAGAAATTAGACAAGCGTTGAAAGTTTTATAGCCTAACGGGATACTCGTTTTCACAAAAATTTTATGATAAATAATAAGTGTAAGGAGTTGATTAGAGAAAGTATTCTTTAATCTTAGATGAAGGATAACAAATAAGATGTTAGACAATATCAAGCACTTAATTTTACTAAAATCCATTGATAAAGATATTTCAGAAAGGGAATATGAAATAGCTTTAGACAAACTAAATTTTCTAATTAAAGAAGAGTTTAAACTCTCTGAAACATTCTTAAAAAGAGGAAAACTTTGTCACAAACTACTAATGTATGAAGATGCGTATTCCGATTTTACTTACATTATAACCCATTGTGCCAAAAAAAAAGAAGCATATTACGAGAGATTAAACCTTAATATTGAGATGTCTAATTTTTATGAAGCTATACTTGATGCAAACAAAATTCTAAGTTGGGATCCAGATAATTTCAATATTAAAAGAATTAAATTTCTATCTTACGTATTTTCCTCTCAAGAAGAGATTGCTAAAAACTTTATTTTAAGCCTATTTGACTTCAATAAGTATAAAACAATTCAATTTATTTTCCAAGAAGTAGCAATTTTACTTTCAGCAGACGAATTGGCAAAAGGATTAAAACTTTTACAAGTTATTGATATGATAGATAAAGATAATCCTATCAAACTCTTAAAAGAAGCCAGTATATATGAACTTGCAGGTAAAAACGAGAGAAAAGATGAAATTATAAAAAAGCTCGACTCAGTTTTTCCAAAATACTTCATCTCTCATTTTAGATTTACAGACATGTATCAAGACAAGGATTTGATGGAAATTTGTTTTCTATTAGAGCTTAGAATATTCGATAAACAGAATTTATTTGCATACCCTATGAAAATACTTGAAGGATATAAAAATCATATTGAAGGACATATTATAGATTCTAAAGAATGTTTTGAAAAAGCTGTAGAAATTAATCCACAAAAACCTGAGGGATACGTACTTCTAGCACAAACACTTCAGTTAATGTCAGGATATGATAACCCTGAATATATGAAAGATGCTGAAAAAAATTACAAAATTGCTATGGATATATACCAAAAAGAAAGCTTGAACGATAAAGCAGAAGAAATGAGACGGCAAATCAAACATATTCACTCAGGCGCAAATATTTACAGCTATAAATAATTAAGACTCCTCCAAAACTAATTTTACAGTTTCATCATTTACACCTTTATAATTAATTTTTGCAGATGTAATTGGTTGCCTATAATCATATTTGTTAATAGAGCGCGATTCCACGATTACTGAAGGTGGTAGAATTGACCATTTATAAAGAGCTGTTGACATCCTCCTAAAAAATTTATCAATCCACTCAGTCTTTTGCTCAATTGAAACTTCATTATGGGTTTCATATACAAATTTTGTTTGTAATAAATCCTGATAACCTTCATTTTTATTTTCCACTCTCCAAATAATTTCATCAAGAAATTCGTAAGGCATAAGAGCATCTTCAGCTATTAGTGGCTTACCGGTTTTAGGATCAATAGCAAGTTCTGCTCCAGGTTTTTTAAGTATTATTGACTCCGGTATAGCGTTTTTTTGTTCTCGATTTGCATTCAACCATCTTGCAAACGCAAATAATTTTGTTTTAGGAACATCCGCAATCGGCGCAAAACCTCCTGACATATCACCGTTTATGGTAGCATAACCCATATAGAGTTCTGACTTATCAGATGTTGCAATAGGAATACAAGAAGAAAATTCGTTACTTATTCCCCAAAGAAACATCGCTCTTGATCTCGCCTGAATATTATCCGGAGTAAATGACGTTTTATAACGTCCATCCCACGTTGTTTCCAGCGTTTTAAATAAATTATTCAAACACTCAGTAGTTGTATCAATCATCGGTCTTATTGAAGCTTCTGTAAAATTTATTCCAAGATTATGAGCAAGCTTTTCAGCATCAGACTTGCTTTCTTTACTCGTAATATGAGATGGCATTGATATTCCAAAAACATTTTCTTTACCAATAGCATCAGCCATAAGTACGGCGCATACTGTTGAATCCAAGCCGCCAGAGAGTCCTAAAACAGCTCTTTTAAAACCACACTTCTTAAAATAATCTCTTATTCCTTGAATTATAGTTTTGTAAGTTCTCTCTAGATCAGATTCATATTCAAGTGTGAAAACTTTTTGTTCAGTTAATGACTTATCCAGCCCTTTAGTCAGTGGATAAATTTTACCTATTCCCTTTTTAGGATTAACTATCAAAAACTGTTCTTCAAAAGATTTAGCTCTTGCTATAAGTTCTCCATTTGAGCCAAAGACTCTACTTGAACCGTCAAAAGAGCTATTATCAATTGCGCCGACTTGATTTACATATACAATAGGTGTTTTATATTTTTTTGCAATAAATGAAAGCATATTATGCTTTAATTGTTCTTTTTTAGCTCTAGTAGGAGAAGCTGAACAATTTATAAAAATTTCAGGATTTTCTTGTGCAAGCTCCTCTATAGGATCCTTTTCATAAAGATGTTTTTCGAAAAACTCCTTATTGTTCCAACAATCCTCACATATCGAAATCCCATATTTTTCATATATTTTTGAAACTTCTTGAATACTGTCCTTATCAAAACAACCTAAAGTTTCTGCAGGCTGTACACCTACGACAGGAGAAGGTTCAATATATCTGTAATCATTGAACTCAGAATAATTTGGAAGAAGCGATTTTCTTACAATTCCTTGTATCTTTCCATCTCTTAAAATCGCCACAGAATTAAAGTATTTTTTACCCTCGGCAGCTTTTTTTCTAGGCTCTACAAAGCCAACAAGAGCAGTAGTCCCGAGCGTAATTTTTGCAAGGCCTTTTAACCACTTAATGTTTTCTTCAACAATTATAGGATGTCTGTCAATTGTATCTTCTATAGGATACCCCATAAGCGCCAATTCCGGAAAAACAACACAATCCAATCCTATTCTAGAAGCATATTTAATATATTTTGCTATTTTTTTTGCATTATATTCTATATTACCGGCAATGGGGTTAATCTGTGCCATACCAATGTATCCGCCCTCTAATACTATGCGTCTTAAGCCATCTATAATATTTTGCGGTACATCTTCCCCATTAGAAAACCTTTTATCTACTATTTCTGACAGCTCATACAAATTCATTATCAAACCTCTTTGAGCAATTATACATTACATATAACGTAATTGCAAAATTATAAATTATCGTTCTTTTGTGAATGAACA
The DNA here is from genome assembly GCA_944324215.1 of Candidatus Gastranaerophilales bacterium. Lineage (GTDB taxonomy): Bacteria > Cyanobacteriota > Vampirovibrionia > Gastranaerophilales > Gastranaerophilaceae > CAG-196. Next base: position 49,286 of record CALUVP010000162.1, read on the forward strand.
AAATCTCTAATTTTGTTTCCTGCCCAAGCTGCTAAACCTGCAATTATAGGTATTGCACAATAAGCTATTGCAGATAATTTATTTACTTTTTTTACTTTCTGAAGCAACGGTCCTTGAACTCCTACTTCACTAGCTAATTTAACACCACCTATATTTGCAATACATTCTTCTATGGCAAGTGGAGCTGTACTCATTGCAGTTAATAATCCGCAATTATTTTTTATAAAATCTGCACAACCTTCTTTTTCCTTGTCATCTTTTTTATTTGTCAACATTGCCGTTGCTGAAATCACAAGTGGTGCAAATATAGCTAGCGGATCCCTTATTTTGGATAAAATCTTTATTGCAGGATTTTTAGAAATACTATTCAACTTATGCTGTATTTCATGAAAAGCAGATATACCAAATTTATCAAAATTACATATTATGGCATTTTTTTGAGGATAATAAAAAGCATTTTTACCGTCTATCGTTTGTTTAAATGTTTTATAAGTACCATTATTTTCAACTCGCAAAATGTGATATATTAGTTTTTCTAATTTTGAACAATATATAGGCTCTATATCAAGTTTTTTTGCCATTTTCGCAGCATTGTCTTTGTTTAAATCAATGATATCAAGTTTTCCATAAAGATTATTTTTAAATATAGCATTTTGAACGTACTTCTTTACATTTTCACTCTGTGAATTTTCTAATTTACTTTTCACAAAAATATTAATAGGCTTATTCAAACATTTTTTTAAATAAACCTCACTTTCCCAGCCTGCTGCAACTGCCGCACAGCTTAAAAAAGTATTGTATACATCCTTTGTATCATAATCAATCGTACTTACCATATAGACTTTAATTCCCCATATTATTAATAAAAATATTTTTTTTTGATAATTGCTTTAAAAAATTGTTTTATTAAGTTTTATAAATAAAAAAAGAAACAAAAAATAAATTCAGGAGTTTTAAATTAATAAAAGGATTATATTAAAATTAAATCTAAATTCACAAAAGCCATTTTACCAATTGCATTAAAAACTAATGTTTCTGCATAAATAAAAGTTGCAATAATGAAACACAACCTGAAATCCTTAATAAATATGACAAAAAAGAATGCTTGGAAAGAATTGAAAAAGCATCCTATATGCTCAAAACATATGGTAAGATTTTATCAGGAAATTATTAATATCCATGTCCTAAATCAGCAGAGTTATTAATAATTGCATCGACAACTTCTCTAAAAGCACCATCTCCACCCATAGATGAAGTAATTTGAACTCCTTCTATATTTTTAATTTTTTCTACAGCATTAGGAACAGTTATTGCATATTTAGCATAACAAAGTGAATCATAATCATTAATATCATCACCTATATAAACAAATTCATCTTCACTTAGCCCATATCTTTCAAGTATTGACTTTAGAACGTCAATCTTTATACGAATACCCTGATGTACCTCTTCCACATTAAATTTTTTTGAAATAATCTCAATCGCGGAATTTTTCTCACCTGAAATAATCCCTATTCTGTAACCGTTTTTTCTAAGGATGGAAAAAGCCATAACATCTTTAAAATTAAGTTTTCTTGACATTTCACCTTTAGAATCAATGTAGACACAATTGTCAGTAACTATTCCATCAAAATCAGTAATTATAAATTTTATTGTGTTAGGAAGTTCTATAGCCATTTTATTGTACTCTTCTCAGCTTATCTATTATAGGTAATTCTCTTTTATATACTACTTTTATTCCATCACCTAAAAGCAGAGGAGTTTGTCTAATATCTCTTACTAAATGATATAATCCTGCCATTTCAAGACTCGCTGCCTGATCAGATCCCCAATTTGTTCTATCAGTTGTTATATGTCTTTCAACTGAATTAGCTCCTAAAGCAACTGCTAATACAGAAGGCGTTACTCCCCGTTCGTGCCCTGAATATCCTATAGGACAAGAAAACTCTTCTCTAAAGGTTTCGATAACTCTCAAATTAGTTTCTTCAGCGTTTGATGGATAAGTCGAGGTACAATGATAAATTATCAAATCTTCCTCACCTAAAATTGATACAGCATGTTTTATCTGCTCCATTGTACTCATACCTGTAGACAGTAGAATAGGTTTACCCTTAGATTTTGTATACTTCAGCAAATTATCATCAGTTAAGGATGCTGAGGCAATTTTATAACAAGGAACATCAAATTTTTCCATAAAGTCCACAGACTGTTCATCCCAACAAGAAGCAAACCACATTATACCGTGCTGGCGACAATATGAATCTATTTCTCTATACTCTTCTTCTCCAAACTCCAGACCTCTTTTTAAATCGCCATTGGTTTTCCCAAAAACACTAGTTCTTTCCTTGGCCAATTCTTCTTTTGTATAAACAATATCAACAGTACGTTTTTGAAATTTAACCGCATCACACCCTGTTGTAACTGCAATATCAATCATTCTTTTTGCTAAATCAACCGAACCATTATGATTAATTCCGATTTCAGCAATAATAAAGCATGGAAACCCATCTCCTACAATTTTGTTACCAATTCTAACACACTTTTTTTCCATTAAGACACCATTACATTATAAATACTTTTTGTACAATACAAACTCTTCTGGATCAACCTTATGTTGAAGACCTTGTTCAACTTTTTCTTCCCCAATATTGCTTGGATTTGTATGAAAAAGCTTATCAATTATACCATCTGAATTTTCTTCTTCATAAATTTCAGAAAATTCAAATCCATCATTCTCGACATTACTCTCTTTAACTTCTTCCGGCTCAGCTTGCGTTTCTGTCCTTACCTTTGAAATAACTTTAGTAAACCCCGGAATTTCTATTTTAGGGATTTCAATTTTTGGTATACGAATATTTGGAATTTCTATTTTAGAAAATTCACCTTCTTCTATATCTTCATTCTGACAAGAACCCAAATCCTTTATCAAATGAATAGAATTAGTGGACGCACCTATCAGCATACGCTTACCGTCCAATTCCACAACGTGAAGCGTTTTATTAGCCCCCAAAGGTGTTGTAGATATAACGGAAACGTGAGATGCTGAGTTGTCACCCATTTGCCTTTTCATAGTCTTTAGACCAAATTTGTTAAGCTTTGTATACAAAATCCCTGTCGCATAAATTAAAAGTATAACAAAAATTAAAGACAAAACCATAGAAAATAAATTAGGTTCAGCTACTGTTGGTTGAGCAGCCAAATTATTTACATTATCTACAGTCGAGACCGAAGAAGCTTGTGCAGCACTTGCAAGCGGCTCAGGTAAATCAGGAAGAACATCAAACTTTTCAACAGCATAACAGACTTGCGCAACAAGCCCTACGTATACTCCCAATATTATACCCAAAATCTTTCTCATTTAAATAAACCTTATTTTCTGTTATAATTGTACCATAAAAAAATAAAATAGGACAAGTAAGCATGCTTTTCGAAATTTTGGATCATATATTAGGGGATAGTGGAACTTTTTTTATACATATCTTAAATATTTTAGTACTAATTACCTTAATAGCACTCTTTGTTTTTGCAAGAAAAGCCGGTAAAAATTGGACTAGAGTAAACGATTATTTGGGAGTCATTACAAAAACTGTAAATTCAGTAAGATATGGTGATTTAACAAAAAAAATTGAAAAAATGGATTTACCTAATACAGAACCATTGGCAGAAAGCATTAACCGAATGATAGAAACACTTTCTGACAGAGAGAAAATGGTAATAGAATCTCAAACAGAATTATACAGACAAAACAAATTACTTGAAGCGGTTATAAATTCCTTATCAGATGGCTTGATAATTTTAGACGAAAATCATAGAATCCTAAGGGCTACAACCAAAATCAGCAAATGGTTTGATATTGATGGAAAAAAACTCCTTGGCGAATCTTTGGATGATTACATTAAAATTCCTTCCAGAAGTCATGTTGAAGATTTAAAAGAATGCGAAATTATTATAAACGCTAATGAATCTAAAAATTTCATTGCAAGTACTATAGAACTAAAATTAGAAGACAAAAAGAAACGTTTCATTATGATTATACAAAATATCACAAACCAAAAGGAATTGGAGACATTAAAAGAAGATTTTGTAGCAACATTAACACACGATTTAAAAGTACCAATTATAGCAGAGAAGAACGTTTTAGAGTTATTCCTTAATAATACATTTGGAGAAGTATCTCCAAAACAAAAAATCGCTTTAAAAAACATGCAAACCTCAAATCAAGAGCTTCTGGATTT
>CALUVP010000163.1 GCA_944324215.1 Candidatus Gastranaerophilales bacterium
GCCAGTGGCAAGTTTGCGGATGGGGCAGGCGAGTAGAAAGTCTAAGACTTGAACGAGCCGTTTAGAAAATATACCAAACTGCGCTCCCTTATAAAAACAATTTAATAAAATAATATCGGGATGTAGCGCAGTTTGGTAGCGCACCGTGTTCGGGTCGCGGGGGTCGCAAGTTCGAATCTTGTCATCCCGATTTTTGTTGTTTAATTCGAGACAGACCTGAAAGTTTATTACATTATGTAAAGCCCCCTATAAAGGCGTGTTTTAGTCGTATTCTGTAACAATTTGTAAACATTTACTCAAAAACCCTAAAGTTTTAAAAAAATGTGCCGTTAACATATCTGTAAGCAAAAACAAAACAAAAGGAAGCAAAAACAAAATCGTGTATAAAAAAGGGTTACGGTAAACAAATTTAGGAGTATAAATCATTGATTTACTTGCCCTTGGCTGTTGATTAAGAGGTATAGTGATGGACGAACATGAAGCACTAATTGAATACTCAGAAATGACATCTTTCGATTTTAATTCTGAAGAATTCCAAAAAGTTAGAAGAGATTACATCGAATGCAGAGACGTAGTAATGAATTTGATGCAATTTGTAAAGGGTGTAATTAACACTTTGAAAACCGAATAAGTTTTTAAGGAGCTAAAATGAGTATTGAAAAAGAATACAAAAATAAATGTTTTTCGCCTAATTGGCTGGAAGTTGATTTGAGCGAAGTAGAAGAAGGGCAGGTAGCAAAGGAGGAACGCCTAGAGAGTAAACGACGTAAAGACTTAAATACATTATTAAAAGAACTTGATGAAATCAAGCAAAACATTGAAAGAGCTGCAGAAAAGCAGCACCGTCTGGCAAATATGATGAAGTTTTATACCGGTGAATTTGCAAATTAAACTCATTGTTCCGGCGGATTAAATTTTTAAACGAAAAAGACAGTAGTTATGAGATGCTGTCTTTTTTCGTTTTTTTAACTTTATTTATCGGGAGAGAAAGGTTTATCTTGCATAAATGCAAATAAAACCTCCCACTCTCCCTCTGCTGACTTAATACAAGTTGGTTGCAATTAATGTATTGTTCTTGTATCGGGAGAGAAAATTTAACCTTCCAAAACACAAATAAACATTTACCCCAATAAACATTTACCCCCAAAATGTTTTCGCAAAAATGACGGGCGATGATATTTGCATAATCCGTATTTATCAATCGCGTTTATGTGTTCTTTAGTTAAATATCCAGCGTTTTTTGCCCAGTTGTACATCGGAAACTCTTCGTGCAATCTGCTCATATACCTGTCACGGCTAACTTTTGCCAATATGCTTGCAGCCGCAATTGATGCGGATTTAGAATCTCCTTTTATTACGTATTGTTGATTGTATCCAAAATCCTTAATTAACTTGTTACCATCGACCAAAACTAAAGTATCGGGTTTTGTAATAATTCCTGTGCAAGCAATATTCATTGCCTTTAAAGATGAATTTAAAATATTAATCTTTTCAATTTCATCGACTTCGACACAAACAATTTTATTGTTGGTGTTGTTTTTAATTGTATCAAATATAGCTTCTCGCTTTTTGGGAGTAAGTTTTTTGGAATCATTGAGAATACTTAAGTCTTTGATAAGTCCTTCCGTAACTTCTTCGAACTCAACCGCTGCAGCGAAAACTCCACCTGCTGCCGGGCCTCTCCCTGCTTCATCTGTTCCTACAATACTGCGTTTAAAATTTCTATCAAACTCAAAAAGTAATTCTGATGTCATAAATGTATTTTATCATAAAGTCTTTTGTATAAGAAAAATGCATTATCCTGAATTCAGTTCAGTATATTATTTCTTTCTTACTCAACTTAAGAAAAATAAAGCATACTTGGTTTGATTTGAATTTATAGAAGGATTGATTATGGGGTAAGGTTAATTATAAAACAAAACTTACTTGCTTATTACAAAGCTTTACCGGGAATACTTATTTTGCCAATCAAACGACCTTTTTTGTCTATTTTTTTAAATGTAGCAATGTTATCTTGCCATGTTTGTATTATATAGTTATTGTCTGCTTTACATACATAGCCAATGTTTGGCAATATACCATCTTGCATAAAATTATCATGACCAAATATAAAGTTGTTAACTTCAGGATTAAAAAATGAAGAATGTTCTGATTTTACAAAACTTTTATCTTTTAAGAGGTTTTCAATTTGTGCAATTAATTCTTTGTTTTGTTTATTTTTATTAATTCCTAATTTTGATAAGATTGTAGTAAATGAAAAACTATTTTTTACAAGCTTGTTTGAAATAGGTTTTGCAGAAAATGCTACATTATAATATGATAAATTTTTATTATAGTTTTGTTTGGAATAATTACAATTTTTAGAATTATTCATTATTCCATAATTTGATATACTGTTCATATTAAAACCTTTCTGACAAAATGTTTGTCTTTAATATTACTTGTACTGTGAAGAAGTTTCATGAATTTTTTAATTTGCCTTTTTTAAAAAAAATTTACAAAATTTTACATGCAAATTAAGGTGAATTCAATAAGCAATTATAACACTGCGAATATTTGACTGTATTTTGCATTTTTACAAAATGCAAAATACTTCTGCTCGTTCGCGCTCGAACCTTAAAAACATCGCTTCGCTCGTTTGGGGTTCTCATCCACTTTCCGAACATAAAAAAAGACATAACCCGAAGTTATGTCCTTTTTTATGGGCCCGGAGGGATTCGAACCCACGACCAAAGGATTATGAGTCCTCTGCGCTACCGCTGCGCCACAGGCCCGTGACGACTTTTATGTATTTTATTTTCAAATCTTGGGCTTGCGTTAGCGCTGACCTCGCTCCACTCGGTGCGCTACCTACCTCTCCTCGAACGTGACATTTAGTCACCTTCTCGTCGGCAGAGTGCCACAGGCCCGTGACGACTTATTGTGTTTTGTTTTTGTCAAAGTATGTTACACAATTCCGTAACAAAAATTATCTTATCAACTAAATACTAAAAAATCAAGGGGAGAGTTAGGATAAAAAAAAGCTGCCGTTTGGCAGCTGAAACACATATATATCATGTTAAATAGAATCTTTTTTACAGAGCAATCGTCTTATATTCAAGACTTTGATCTGTTATATCAATTGGTGTTTTATAGTCGTATGGAATGAAAATACTTATTTCACTTTTTTCCGGTAAACATTCCAAACCGTATGCATTAATGAATTTTTCATCTAACTTTAATGTATATTTTCCAGGTGCCAAACCTGATATATAAAACTCGCCAGTGGAATCTACGGTAGAATAATTAATTTCGTTTCCTTCTTCATCAAGAAGAACGACTACGAAATCCGTTATTTTTAAACCTCTTGCAAAATCGTCGAAGATTTTTAATGTTCCTGAAACAGAACCTACTGTACTTACTAGTGGAATTTCTAACAGAGTTGTTTGTCCGCCGTCTATTTTAATTTTCTTATTAATAATGTCATTTGTTTGCGGTGCAACTGTTATCGGAAGTTGATTCATATCAAGTGAAACCGTATAAATACCTTGAGTTAAGCTTGATGAATAAGCTTTTCCGCGTCTGTTGGTGTAATTTGTTTCCCCTGTCCAGCTTGTTATTAATGGTACATTTTGTACAGGAATATCCACTTTTTTGTCAAATTTACCATTTTTATTTACATCAACAAATGCAACCGCTTCAAATATACCCTTGTCTAAATCCTCAGTTCCTACTGATTTAAGTCCGTTATTAAATACTTGGAATGCGTCATTAAATATGAAATTTATAGAATGTCTGTTGGTTTGAGGTGTGAACATATTATCAATAAAGTAACCGCCATTTTCTGAATACTGGTAAGCGACAGCAATAGTTTGACCTGATTTTGCGCGGTAACCAAGATTTACATTAAAATCATTTCCTCCCTGTCCGTAATAACGGAAGCCAAAACCTAAACCTAACGTTAATCTTTTCCAAGTTGGGAATGTGTAGCCAAACCGGAACATATTATAGCCGTTTTTGTAAGAAGAAGTATTATATCTTACTATATTATGTCCAAGAGAAAATTTGCCGTGATTTCCTGGAATTGGTACATCTAATTGTGCATAATTATCTGCATATTTAGAACGATAATTTCTCTCTGTCGAAGTCGGAACGTCATATTCTGTATCGTATAAACTTTCTCTGCGTCCTACCTGTATTTTTGCCCAATGTTTTATATCACGCGAAGCATTCGCATCATAAAAATAATTCTTGTTACGTCCAAGCTCGTTTTCTCCGCGTCTGTAGTAGCTATTGAATCTTAAATTTGCAACTTTAGGAATTTTTGTCGAGGCATTGACTGATGCTTCATCAAATTTTATCGTTCCTCCGCGATAACGATGGTTCATATTCGAATAATATCTGCTATAACTTCCGCTTGCATTTGTAGAATTAAAACTTACCCCGCCTGAAACTTTTCCGCCGGTTCTATCGTTTTTGGAAGTTGAATCACTGCTTGCTATATAAAAGTCTGGTGACGTTTGGAATAATTCCAGTTTACCGAATGCTCGTTTTGGTTTGAAAATACCTTTTTCGTATTTAGTTAAATCTTTTTCGTAATCTCCGCTTAATTTGCCGATATAACCTGCGTGAGTATGTTCCTCTCTTATATCATGCGCAACACTGGCACCGGCTGTTGCTCTTAATTTGATATTTTTGTTCTTGGGGTTTACCCACTCCAAGCTATTTAGAGATGTTGCACCCTCAAGATAATTTACGCTCTTTTGTGTTCCGCTTACCAACAAGGTATCATTTGTCGGAACTCTATATACTATGCTTGTTCCGTTCTTTTCATACAATTTATCTCCGGTCATACGCGATTCAAAGGTTAAATTATCTTTTATACCATATTGATAATCAATTCCTGCTGTTACTTTTTTGTTATTTCCACGATAAATGTTATTACCTTCTCTAAAGAATCTGTTTTGATAACCCCAAACACCTGCATAAGCAGAACCTCTTTGTTCTTTTTCAAGTGGTCTGTCACCGTATAATGAATACTTTTCTTCTTTTATAACTTCTATACTACCGTCTTCATTAACTTCTTCTATCTTCAAGGTTTTTACAGGACTCGGAAGTTGAATGTCTTTAAGCGTGTAATATCCTGCATAAGTGCTTAAAACTACAGGTTCTCCGTCATTCACAGTCACTCTTACCAAGCTTGTTGGTTTTACATAACCGTTTATCTGGTCAGGTCTTTCTTTTTCATAATCATAGTTCCAAATCTGAGCACCAAAAATGTTTGTACCAATTGAAGCGTCAACATCACTTCTGCCCTTTACTTTACCTACTTCATACCATAATTCTTCTTTTCCGGTTTCTTTGTTTTTAATGCTGTTTTTATACGCACCTGTAATACCGCCAAACATAAATGCATCTGAGCGATAGTGATATTCTGTTGCTTCTATTCGGTATTTACCGTCAAAAATATTACCGTTAAAACTTACTTGTGTACTGCCTGAAAAAGTATCATTAAGAGTCCTGTAGTTTGTGCCTCTTACGGTTAAGCTGTCATTAATAAGGTTTGAACGCAAGCCTATTGTATTAAGTGTTATTTTCCCAGGCTTTTTAGGTGCTATGATATCCTGATATGCTTTGGGGCCTTTATTCTCTGTTTGGGCATCTGATTTATGTAATAATGGTATATCTCTTTCAACTTGAGCTAATAAAGTTAAGTCCTCATAATTTCCGCTTATTTTTGCACCGAAAATCTTTGATGCTGCATCGGATGTTATATAAGCTTCATTAAATACGCCATCCATTATTCCCTGTTTAATAAATTCAGGTTTTTGGTTTGTGATTGGATAATCTTGGATGAATACTCCATTTTGATTAATTACACCCTCTTTGCCGTCAAAAGTTTTAAATCCGATTTGTTTATCTACCCTGTTTGCATTGTATGGAATGTTAAATATGTCTGCAAGCTGTTTAAATGGCACAAGAATTTCAGCCTTCTCGGTAATTGCGATTTCTACATCTTGGTAAGCTTTGTTATTAATATTTATGTATGTTACCGTAGAATCAACCGCAAATACCGGTAACGCTAAAAGCATGCCGGTTATCACAGCTATTAAGTTTTTCTTTATTCTATTTAACATTCACATTCCCTCTCTTATTGGGAGGGTTAGAGAGGATTTTTATTCCACTCTTCTCTTTTCTTCCACTATTTTGGCATTATCCCTATGCCTGTGTTTTTATATATGTGTTTCTATTTAACAAATCGTTTTACTCTCGGTTTTATTCCGTTAAGAGAGTATTTTCTATTTACTTACTGCAGAAAAAGTTACGACAGCCTTGTATTCTCCGGCTTCGTCTTGTCCGATATTATATGTTCCGGAAATCGGATTTTGACCAATTGTGTGAATCAAAGTTCCTTCTGTTCCACCGTTAACTTTTACTACATAACAATCCCCGTGTATCCCGTAATTATTCTGAAATTCTACACTCATTGGATTTGTAATTGCCGCTGTTACCGGATAAGCAATTACATTTTTATTATTGTTTCCGCCGGATTTTGCATCCTCTATTGCGGCGGATGTTGGCATTGATAAAATATGCCCGAATAAAAGACTTCCATTGTTACCATATCCTGATACTTCACCCCCTTCTGTCATAATCTTTGATGTCACGACAAAATCATAATCTTCATCACTCCCATTGGTCTGCAGATTGAATATTGAACTTAAGCCCTCTTGTAATACACCTGTTTCCGGATTTACTGAACCGGTTTCTTTCGATGAAGTTGATTTCTCTATAGCTACTGCAGGCTGAACGTCCGTTAATACGGACTGTTCAGCTTCTGAGTAACCATAAGCCCTTATCGGCATTAATAATGTCGATAGCATTAATATTATTAAATTTAATGAATTTTGTTTTTTCATTTAATTCCTTGTTATTTTATTTGACTAAGGACCTGTTGTTGTTAATGTCATCGTTGCCTGATATGTACCGTCGGTATCGTGAGTAGAGAAGGTATTAGCTTCTGCTGTTGTGCCGATTGTATATTGCATCTTATATTTACCATTTTTTATGGTATATTTTGCTTTGTTGCTGTTAAATTCTTTCTGAGGCTCTTCTGCACCACTTTCTGTATCCGGTGTAATTGTAGGAGATATAGCAAATGCTATTGCATCAGGATTCTCTTTATATGCAGTTCCTGAACCTGATGTTATATTTGTTACTGATGTATCAGCTGGTTGTCTGGTACTATTAGTAAAAACTATCTTCATATTATCTGCATCATCTCCATATAAAGCAGTCGTACTTCCACCACTCGTGGGAGCGGTTGCTGATAAATATATTTCCCTGCCAGGCTGATTATTAATTACATTAAAAATAGCATTTAAACTAGGTGACAATGTAATTGTACTGTAGTTGTCGTCAAATGTAGCACTTGTTGTTTCTGTAGATGAACCGTCCTTTGTAATATTTATGAATTCAGGTACAGTAATTTGTAAAGTGGATGTGGCTTCATCTGATGGAACTGCATACGCTGCTGTACTCATTAGCATTAGTGCTAATGCCGCAGGAAGCAATTTTGTTAGTTTCTTTTTTTTCATAGGGTAAACCTTCCTTTCTTTTTTCTTTTACACATTATTTGTTATATTTAGATTAGTTTCTTTTTTAATATTCTTGCGTTTGTCATTTTCATCAAAATATGAAATTACAACACGAAGAGTATATTCTCCGCTCTCTTTTATGTTGTCGGTTTTGATTTTTTGCTTGTCAATATAAAAATTGTTTTCCCCGACTGTTTTACCACTTATTGCATACTCATCAATAAGTTTTTTGCCTTGCATTATTTGCACATTTCCTGTGTAACGTACTTTGCTGTTACCGGTTGAAACAATTTTCATATCGGTATATAAGCCGTCTTTACCTTTTACTATATTCAAATATTCAATATCCGCTGATTTTGTAACTTTGCCTTTATCTACATATATAGGAACACCTACTCTTGTTTTAACTATAAGCTGAGCACCTATACCTGCCCTTGGTGTCGGAATAGTCATTTCTTTTGGGTTAACATCTTCTATATAAAGCATTGTTCTGTTTTCTCCGTCAGGAAGCTGGTTTAAGCCTGAAATATTTACTCTGAGTTTTTGGGATTTCCCTTGTGCTATAGTAAATTCTGACGGTACAAAACGGATTTTTTTAGATAAATCATGAGGATCATTAGAATTATCTACCATAACAACTTCACCCTTTTCGTTTATCGTAAAAAATCCAGGGTATGCTTTAAATCTCATTAACTGCTTATTATCACCTTTAATTTCTATTGCGGTTGTTACGTAATTATTCTTTAATTTATTTGCGTTAATTTCAATCCTTGTAGGTGCAACACCGAGCGAAGCAAACGCCGGTATTGTTATTGACATTAATAATAATGTTCCCAAAATCTTTTTCACTTCTTACTAATTCCCCTCTCTCAAAATATATTTAACTCTGTTTTCATAATTCCCAGCCGAAATAAATTTTCCGTCTTTGCTCTCAAGCGAATATTCAACCGATACAAATTCGTTATTTGCAGGAGCTTTACCTTTTGCAATAACTATTTCTTTCCCAGGTTGAATAAGAACACGTTCCAAAAGCCTTTCTCCTACATTGGAAGAGGCTGAAACTGTTCTGACATAATAATCTCCTATACTGTCCCCAAAATTATCAGCATTCAGAGCGAGTTCCCAATCACAATTAGAATTTATATAAATCATAGGAGATGTCTCATTAGAAACTTTTTTAGACTTATTGAAAGCATCATTGGCACTCAATAGTATTTTCGGAACTTCATTGTACAAATTTATTTCCTGAACAGTCGGTACTATAAATTGCAAATTAAACATTGATGTCGTAACTTGTTGAGTTTGAATATCAGTTGCCTGTATTTCAAAGTTTAATCCGTAAGTACCTGCTGGAACCATACCATAATCCCGTATCTTCGCGGTTAAATTCTTAGCAACTCCCCCCATAGTAACGTTATCCAAAAGATTGGAATATTCGTTATACCTTAAATATACGTCCTCTCTAGTGTTGTTGATATAAACTTTATCTAAAGGTATTGAAACATTGCCATCTGCACTCCTTAAAGAATCCTCTAATGGTCTTATCGCTATATTATACATACCCCCGTCGTCGCTATTAATGATTAAATTGCGTTCTACACTCTGCGGACGAACAATCGTCTCTCCTTGATAATCCATTATTATCAAGGTCGCATTTGCAGGAACACAAAAAGTTACCGCTGTGAGCATTGTTAGCAATATTTTTTTCATGAAAAAATCCTAATTGGGACGCACTATACAACGATTGTAGCAATTTGAATACAAAGTTCAATAATTATAAAAAAAAATTCATACCAATAAAGTACAAATTTTATTAAAAATCATATTATTGGATGAGAAAACTACCTTTTATTTATACGAAACCAATTCACAAACTTGTTAACCAAACTCTCATGGGGAATATCTTCGTCGTTTAAATCACTGTCAAATTCTATTTCATTCGGATCCTTATCTTCCGAACGCTCAAAAATATCATCTTCCTCTTCTTCTTTACGCTTTTTTCCTTGGCGAAAATACATTCCGCCACCGCCCATTCCGCTTCCATCTTTGTATGCGCCTTGAGCTTTGCCGATTGGGTTGATATTACTGAAATCAAAAGACATATTTATGTCCTTTATTATACATTGCATGTATATTATAACCTATATTGTAAAAAAGTATAGTATTTTTATGATAAAATCATTCTATAGAGGTAGAGATGAAGAGATTTTTAAGTTTATTTTTTGCATTCTTATTTTGTTTAACAACCGCTCAAGCTAAAGATTTGAGATTTGTTCAAGTTAGCGATGCCAGATTTTCTAATGATTCTAATAATATTTTTCAGAAAACTATTGAAGATATTAATAAGCAGAAAGATGTTGAATTTGTCGTTTTTACGGGTGACAACATTGCTAAACCTTCCCCAGAGATTTTGGAATCTTTTCTTGAAGAAGCAAAAAAATTAAATTGTCCTTTCTACATTGCACTGGGAGACAAAGACGTTAATAAGCTAAAAAGTATGAGCAAAGCTGATTATTTCAAAATTGTAAGAAAAAATGTAAGAAAGTATAAACAAGAAAAACCTAATTACGTTTTTGAAAAAAACGGGTTGATTTTTGTAATAGCTGACGGTTCAAAAGAAGTTATACCAAGTACAAACGGATATTACAAAGATGATGTTCTAAACTGGCTTGATACAGAACTCGCTAAATATCCGAATAACAATGTAATTATTCTACAACACTTTCCAATAATTCCGCCAACAGACAAAGAAACTTATTACACATATAAGCCCGAAAATTATATGGCAGTTCTTGCAAAACATAAGAATGTAAAAGCAATAATCTCAGGGCATTTTGGAGTAAACAGCGAAAAAAATATTCTTGGAATAACACATATTACAACTTCCGGTTCACCGTATTATAGAGTTATTGATGTGTTGGATTATGAAACAGAAAATCCTACTATTTGGGCTCAATTAAAGGAAATTCAATAAACTAAGTATTCCACTTGCATACACTAATCCCTTTATTTCCTTGCTTGCTATATCCTTATTTCTTTTAATTTTTTGAAAATCCAAATCCTCACCATAGTTGTATCGCTCTAAAATACTGTATAAGCCACTTACGCTCTGTAAAAGTTTACTTGTTCTATAGTGTTCTCTAAGTGAAAGTTTTTTTTCAGGTTTAAACTCAGGTGAAGATGCGATATTATCGCATAACATACTTCTTAAATTCATTTTTTTGCCACTTTCAGGATGATGTGAGGAGTGTTTTCTGTGAAAACTTGATACAAATGATTTTGGAAATCCTAAAATATACAAAATCATTTTATCTGCATCATGCGTAATGCTATCAATAGAATTTTTTCCAAAAAGCTCTTTTTCTATTAATGCAAAAACTATTTTATGTTCATAAGTATGCTTGATATTTTTAACGTAATTCTTTGCATAATTTTTTATTCTGCTAAAAACAGTTTGTGTTTTTCTAACTTTATCAATAGGCTTTAGCCCCAAAAGACCCGCAGTGCTTTCTAATTCTACAGGTTTTTTGATGAACATATCAGCACTTTTCTCCACAACATCCAGCGGAATTTTTTGCACTCCGCGAAATACTGTTCCAATACTCTTCGTTGGACTTTGATATTTATTAAAATAATAAGGGTTGATACTACACTTTATGTCCATATTCAATTCTTGCATAAAAATTTTTTCTTGCAAGCAATTGTTACAAATCTTAAATGTTAATAAACCTGAAAAATTCTTTCAAAAAACCTTTAGTTCCTTCTTGCCACTTATGTGAAACTCCTTTGTAAAAAGGTTCATAATCTGCTATTATGTTTCTTGGAAGACTTTTTCCTGCTGATAAAGTTTGCGCTATAAATTCCAAATAATCATTCTGCTCTTCTCTGTAATCAAAATCTTTGTATCTCAAATCTTCATCTGCAGCTAAATGCACAAGAGCGTGATAAGCACACTCAATACTTTTATCTGAACTTTGTGGAAATAACAATAAAGCTTCTCTTACACTTTTTCTTTCGGCTAATACCGAATAAATTAAACGTCCTATATACTTTCTGTTTTTTATATCTTCCATAATTTATTTAATAAGGATTTTTTATCTTGAAGTCAAAATCTAATGCTTTTGGTCCAAAAAAGGCATCATATTTTAATCTTGGCCCCTCTGATAAATCTATTACTCCTGTAGGTGTTTCATTTTTTTGCTCTATATATTGTGCAAAACGTCTTTGTGAATTAATCATAGATTTTTTTTGCTTGGAAGTGCAAGCAGATGTTGTCAAAAGAATGAAAGAAACACACAACACTAAAGAGCAGATTTTTTTCATACTACACCTCTTTTTTATTATTATACCATATTTTTAAGATTTTTAATAAAATTTAACAATTAGGCAACTTTTAAATTTCTTATCATTTATATCAGTAAGCAAGGAGTGTGTGTATGTTTTCTATTAGATTAACAAATATTCCTAATATACAGGCAAAAAATACAAAAATTGTTGGCGATTTTCACGATTATCTTATTCAAAAAGGCAGTTTAATGTCTTCCAAATGTGGAATGATGACAGAGAACATTAACAGCTGTACTGCAGGTATTTTAAATGCTGGTGATAAGCATTTTATGTTTCACGCTGCACCCGAGGTGCAGAGTTTAAGGACTGTAAAGCAAGATTTAGAAAAACAAATAAGAGCTTTAAAAAAGACTTGTGATGAAATCATAGGATTTATTTGTGGTGGTTGGGAGTTGGATACAAGAAGCCCGCAGTCTGTAAAAAGCTTTGATTTGTATAGTGCAATTGCAGATGCTCTCGATGATTTAGGCGTCAAGTTTACCATGATATGCGGTAAGGAAAAGAATTCGCCTATGGATAATTTGCATGTTTTGAATAAAAATATATCTTTATGGAACAGCTCTTTTAAAGACATTGATAATGCAAAAACCTAAGCTAAGATAAAATTCTTGATATTTTGGAGGATCATTATCAATTTGTAGAAAAAAATTCTGAAGATAAACTTAATTTCGAATTAAAATCTACCGTTGATAAAATTTAGTTAATTCCGGACAGCACTTTCGGGTAATTTTCGTTATAAAAGTTTTCAAACTCATCATTCAAAATAGCTTTTCTTGCTTTTTTTGCGAAATCTATGAGGAATTTTATATTATGGATTGACATTAGAGCTTGTCCGGTACCTTCTCCGCATTTATATAAATGCCTCAAGTAAGCTCTTGAATGGTTTTTGCAGCAATAGCAATCGCAATTTTCATCAAGTGGTCTAGGATCTTCAGCAAATTGAGCGTTTTTAATTTGTTTTTTACCTTCACTTGTAAAGAAAGAACCGTGACGTGCGTTTCTGGTCGGTAAGACGCAATCAAACATGTCAACACCGCGCTTAATTCCGTCAAGTAAATCTTCTGGAGTGCCTACGCCCATTAAATATCTTGGTTTATTTTGAGGCAACAATGGTGCAGTGAGTTCTACAAAATGATTCATTGTTTCTTTGTCTTCTCCTACACTCAAACCGCCTATAGCATATCCCGGTGCATCAATAGAAGAAACAAATGCTGCACTTTCTCTTCTCAAATCATCATAGAAAGCTCCTTGACAAATTGGGAATAAGGCTTGATTTGTAGATGTTTTAGCTTTAATACATCTTTCAAGCCATCTGTGTGTTCTCTCCATTGCCTCTTTTGCAGTTTTATAATCGCAAGGAAACGGAGCGCACCAATCGAAAGCCATTATTATATCAGCTCCGATTGATTGTTGAATTTCCATAGAAATTTCAGGGCTAATAAAATGTTTTTTGCCGTCTTTAGGATCTCTAAATTCCACACCCTCTTCGGAAATTTTGCGCAAATGTGCAAGTGAAAATACTTGAAATCCACCAGAATCTGTAAGTACAGGTTTCTGCCAGTTCATCCAACTGTGGATGCCACCAAATTTTTCAATAAGTTTGTGACCTGCTCTCAGATACAAATGATAAGAGTTTGCCAAAATGATTTGAGCACCTGTATCATAGAGATTATTATTTGTAACTAATTTAATGGTAGAATTTGTCCCTACAGGCATGAATATTGGTGTTTCAATATCTCCGTGAGGCGTATGCAAAACACCGGCACGTGCTCCGGTGTTTTTGTCTATGTGAACTAAATCATAACTAAATTTATTATCCTTGGAATCGTTCTTCATCATAAGTTATCATCTCAAGCATTGATTGCCAGTTATCATATATTTCTTCCGGCTTAAAGTAAAGATTAATTTCTCTTTGAGCACTTTCAAGAGAATCTGATGCGTGGATAATATTGTATTCCATAACTTGAGCAAAATCAGCCCTTATTGTTCCTACATCTGCTTTTAGAGGATTTGTAGCGCCTACTATATGACGTACGCTTTCAATTGCTTCATACCCTTCTATAACCATTGCTACAATCGGACCACTTGTTATGTAGTGTACCAGTCTGTTATAAAAAGGTTTGCCCTGATGCTCTTCATAATGTTTTGCGGCTAAATCAGGTGTTACTTGAAGTAATTTCATTGCGACAATTTTAAAACCTTTGTTCTCAAATCTTTCGAGGATTTTTCCTATCATGCCTCTTTTAACACCGTCAGGCTTAATTGCAACAAATGTTCTTTCTTCTGTTTTCATAACCTCTCCTACTTCTGTTATATAATGTTGTTCAGACAAAAATAAGTTTGTTAATATTCATTTTCACTGAATTTCATTACAACACCAATCTTAATTAGACCATAAATACTTAGCTTTGTAAAGTATTTAGAACAATAGTACGTAAAACTAAAATTATAGTAGTTATGTCAAAAAAAGTAATTATTGGTGTTTTAAAAAGTACTTAAAAGTAGTGATTGAAAGAATTGTTCAATGATTTTATAATCAAATTGAAACAAAATGGAGAGCGAAAATGATGGAAAAATATATTAGTTTGAGAGATGAATTTTCAAAAGAATTAGAAAAAATTTCAATTAACTTAGAAAAGTCCTGCTGGGATTTTTATACAAATTCTACACCTGAAAACATGAAAAAATATGAAACTATTCAGGATGAATACTCAAAACTATTCCAAAATGAGAATTTTTACAAAAAGTTCAAAGAAGTTGATAAAATTAAACTTCCTAAACACGAGCAGAAGCAGCTTAAAGATTTGTTAAAAGAGTTTGACGAAGAACTTAATGCAGGGGATGAACTTAAAGCTTTAAGACAAAAAGAAAACGAAATTGCTAAAAAATTTAATTCATACATTCCAAAAATTGATGACAGAGAAGTAACCAAAACAGAGATTTTTAAAATTCTTCAAACAGAAACCAAGCCTGATATAAGAAAAAAAGCTTACGAAGCAAAAATTAAAGGCGGAGATTTGATTTCAGAGGACTTAGTCGAATTTGTCAAGATGAGAAATAATTTTGCCCAAAATAAAGGATATAAAAATTATTTTGAATACAAATTAAAAGAAGACTATGATGTAGATTTAGATTTTCTGGATAAATTGATAGAGGAAACTTATTCTAAAGCACAATCAAGAATTAGTGAAATTCTTAAGATAAAACAAAATGAACTAAAAGAATTTTTTGACACAACATCATTAGAAAATTATCATTATGGTCTGCTTTTAGACACAAATCCAGAAAAAGGGGTAAATAAAATTTTGGAGAATAATGATATTGTTAAAATTTCCAAATCAATTTATAAAAGCATGGGATACGATATTGAAAAACTTGAGAAAGAGGGTAAAATTACTCTTGATTTATTCCCAAGAAAAGGCAAAAACACTCACGGATTTTGTTTTGGTATAGAATCGGGAAAAGACTCCAGAATTCTTGCAAATTTAATAAACAACGTAACCAGCCTTGATACTTTAAACCACGAACTTGGTCATTGTATGTATGATCTAGGCATCTCAACAACTCTTCCATTTCTAGACAGACGCCCTTCTTCTCCTGCTTTTACAGAGGCAATAGCGATGATGATGGGAGATATTATAAAAACTGAAAATCCTCTTAAAGAGATTATTCCAAGCGAACATTTAGAAAAATTTAAGTCAACGCACAAAGAAGACGAAGCTTCCTTTGTTGCAAAAAGTCTTTTGATAATAGATTTTGAGCGCCAGTTGTATTCAAATCCAAACCAAAGTCCTTCCCAATTATGGAATAACCTTACAAAAAAATATTTGAATAGAGAAGTTAAGGCTGACAATGAGTGGGCAACGATACCTCATTATCTTTCTCATCCGGCTTATTATCAGAATTATTTCAGGGCAAATCTTATGAAGGTACAGATATATAATTATCTGAAATCATGTCTTGGAAATCTCACTGAAAATGAGTCAAGTGCAAAGTTTATGGATGAAAATATATTCGAATACGGTGCTTTAATAGAAGAATATGATTTAATAAAACAGCTTACAGGTAAAGATTTTTCAGCAAATGACTTCATTGAAAGCTTGAATTAGAATTAATAAAACCATCTACAAAGAGAGAGTTCAGCGGTATAAAAGTAATGAAACTTCTAATAACCCGACTGGACTCTCTTTTTTGGTAATGTTTTAATTTCCAAAAAATTCCATAATTTAGGAGTCAGAGGGGTAAATGTATTAAAAATCACAGTAAACCCTGATAAAAGGAGTATATTGAGTTTTGGAAAATACGCCAAACAACTCCAATTAACAAACAGGAGTAAATCAAGTTTAGAGAATGAACGTAAATCTACTCCACCTATAACAAAGGAGGTTAAAATGACGATTAGAAAACTTACTGTGGCAGCTGCAATTGCCGTTGGGATAGCAACGTGTTCGTTCAATACGGTAATG
>CALUVP010000164.1 GCA_944324215.1 Candidatus Gastranaerophilales bacterium
TATTAATAATGAAGAAAAAATTAGTGTTAAAAACTCAGAAGAAGAATCTGGTGCTGTTGTTATTCCTGTTAAATATACCACCAAAAACACTTATAAATACGTCTATACTCCAAATAGATTTTGATTATGAAATATAATGGAACAGAATTTAAAAGCAGAAAAATTGATTTTCAAAAATTAAAAAAATACGGCTTTCAGAATAAAAGCGGAAGCTTTATTTTTGAAACAGAATTAAAAAAATGTGAATTTAAACTTATTTTAAATTTTTCCAAAGACAATGAATTAGACTATAAAATCATTGAAACCGCGACAGGAGAAGAGTACGAACCAGCGTACATAAAAAATGCTGAGGGAAGTTTTGTTGGAGAAATCAGACAAGAAACCGAAGAAATAATCTCCGATATTTCAAACAAATGTACATATTTTAATCCTTTTGTAAGCGAATTCACGTACAAAGTTATTGACTACATTAAAGAAAAATACTCAGATGAGCCGGAATATCTCTGGGATAAATTTCCGGATAATGCTATTTTTAGAAATAAAAATAATCAAAAATGGTATGCGGCCATTTTAACCGTAAAAAAATGTAAAGTCGGACTTCAAGAAGATGGAACTTGTGAAGTTATAGATCTTAAAGGGAAGCCTGAAGAGATTATAAAATTTATTGATAATAAAAATTTTTTACCCGGTTATCACATGAATAAAAAATACTGGTACACAATAAGACTTGATGGCTCCGTAAGTATTGATAAAATTTTTAAACATATCGACTCCAGCTACAACAATATTAAATAGATTATTAGATACATATTCTACTGGAAAAACTCTAACGAATATATTATTATATATTTATATATGTTAACAGGCGAGGGGACTTTATGAAAAAAATATTAATCATATTTGCTTTATTAATTTTCACAACAACTGCTTGGGCATCAGGTTACACTGTCCAAAAACTTCCAAACGGGCAAACAGTAGTTGTATATCCGATAAAAGACAATCCGATTGTTACAATTGATACTTGGATTAAAACAGGCTCTATTAATGAAAATGACACAAATAACGGTGTAGCACACTTTTTAGAACACCTTTTCTTCAAGGGAACAAAAGCACATCCGACTGGCGAATTAGAAAAAATTCTTGAATCTAAAGGTGCTATAGTTAACGCTGCTACAAGCAAAGATTTTACACACTATTACATAACTATCCCTTCAAAATATTTTGATACAGCAATGGATTTACATTCTGATATGCTTCTTAATCCACAAATTCCAAGAAAAGAATTGGAAAAAGAAAGAAAAGTTGTATTAGAAGAAATTGCCAAAGACGGCAATACTCCTTCTCAAAAGGCTTATGACAACTTAAACAGCATGATGTATACCAAACATCCTTACAAAAGAAAAGTCATAGGTTCTGCTGATATTATAGGAACTATTAGAAGAGAAGAAATTCTTGAATATTTTAATAATTTCTACGCTCCTTCAAATATGGTAACGCTAGTTGTAGGGGATGTTGAGCCTGAAAAAGCCATCTCTAAAATTCAACAATCTTTTAATCAGGAATACAAAAAACCAATAAACAAGCATTACAGAAAAGAAAGTCCTCTGCAAACTCAAAAACGCAAAACGGATTATGCTGACACGCAGTCAGGGTATATGATGATAGGTTTTAGAGGTGTTAACATTTCGGATAAAGAAACCTTTGCGCTGGATGTTCTTGCTCAAATTCTCGGGGGCGGAAAATCTTCAAGATTTTATAGAGATATAAAAGAACAAAAAGGACTTGCTTATTCAATTTCAGCTTCTAACGGAAGTTATAGAGATGACGGTATTTTCTACATAAATGCAAACTTTACACCTACAAGTTTAGACAAATTAGAAAAAGCTATTTTTGAAGAAATTTCCAACATTCAAAAATACGGTATTACCGATGAAGAGCTTCAAAGAGCAAAAAATATAATAGTTCAGGATACTTATTACGCAAGAGAATCCACTTCTAACATATCATCCGAGCTCGGCTACATAATGGCACTTACTAACAGCTCAGAACTTTATGATAGCTACGTAGACGGAATTAAACAAGTTACAGCAGAACAAGTCGTAAGTGCGGCAAAAAAATACCTCGGAGTAAACAAAAGTGCTGTTTCTATAGTACTTCCTAAATCAATGGAGAATGTTACTCAAACAAATGAAAAAACAATACATTCCGCTACAAAAATTTCAGAACATAACGGTACGACAAAATACAAAATAGACAACGGAACAACACTTTTGGTCAACCAAAATCAAAATAACGACATTATAGCAATGAGTATAATCGCAAAAGGCGGAGAATTTTTGGAAAACATCCCTGGCGAAGGAACTCTAGCTGCTGCAGTTATGACTAAAGGTACTAAAAAATATTCAGCACAAGAGCTTGCACAAATTTTAGACGAGAATGGCATAATTATCGAGCCTTCTTGCAGCGAAGATTTCTTAGTAATCAATGTTCAAACAACAACCGCACAGCTTCCAAAAACAATGGAAATTTTGGATGAAATAATTAATAACGCAACTTTTGATGATTATGAAATAGAAAAGAAACGTTCAGAAATCTTAAATAAAATTAAACAAAGAAGAGATGTTCCTATGAACGTTGCTTTAGAAAACTTTAAGACAATAATCTTTGAAGGCAGTGTTTACTCACATTCCAACAAGATTTTAGAAAAAACATTACCGACTATACAAAAAGAAGATATTGTAAAATACTACAATAAAATTTTAGACTCTAAAAATGTAATAGTTTCAATTAACGGAAATGTTAATCCTGAAAATATGATAATTGAATTCGGTTCAATATTAAAAGATAAAAAGGCTCCTGCTGTAAACTATTCAAACTTTAAGATAACAAAAGCTACAGCACCTAAAACTATTTCACAAACAATAAAAGATTTGAAAACATCTTGGTTATTCTTGGGATGGCAAACAACGGGTGTTCAAAACAAAAAAGATTTTGTTACACTAAAAGTTATGAACACCATTCTAGGTTCAGGTATGAGCTCAAGACTTTTCAGAAACTTGAGAGAACAAGACGGACTGGCTTATCAATTAGGTTCTAGCTATTCTCCTCAAATGCTTGCGGGAACTTTCTTTACCTACATTGGAACTAATCCTGATACTCTTAATTCTTCAAGAGATAAAATTCTTAAAGAAATCGAAAGATTGAAGATGGAATTTGTTTCCGATACAGAATTAAATGACGCAAAAGACAGATTAAAAGGTAGTTTCATTATTGCGATGGAAACTAATGCTGAAAAAGCTTCTAATATCGGAATGTTTGAGACCTATGGTTTTGGATACGATTTCTTAAACGAATACATCAAAATGATTGACGAAGTTACAGCATCTGACATAATAAGCGTTGCTAACAAATATTTCAATAACATTATTATCCAATCAGAAGTTAAGTAAAATTTGACAAAATTTTAATCATCTCTTATTATAATATTAAAGTTAGGTATACTTAACATTATAAGGAGGAGAATATGTTTGTTCCGAAAGTTATTATGTATCAGACAAATTCCACACCCGTTTATCGCGGCAAAAATACGACATCTCTTAACGAAATTGCTGATTTAAGGGTTTTTCACCATCATATTTATGAATTCAAAAAAGGGATTAGAAATTTAATTTTAACTACTGAAAAATCAAAATATAAAGAAAGTATCTCTAATAAATTAAAGAAAGAAAATATAGATTTTCTTATTCATGACGTTGATAAAAACAAAATTAATGTATACTTTGGAGCAAAAGAATGCGTTGATGTTGTAAGAACTTTCAATCCGAAACTAAATGAATTAACGCCGGAGCAAGACTTTATGCTTGGAATTATGTTAGGATACGACAGAGTTAGACAATGTGAGAGGTACATGAAAATTAGAAATAATGTTATTAAGCTTGGAAAACAACCTCTTTAAACTCTATATTTATAATTTTCGATAATTCTTGGGGATTTAATTCCACTTGATACCCAATTTTTCCGGCACTAAAAATTATCGCATCAAAATTTTTAGCAGAAGAATCAATGACTGTTTTAAAAGCCTTTTTCATACCAATTGGAGAGCAACCTCCGTGAACATAACCGGTTAGAGGCAAAAGTTCTTTTAATTTAAGCATTTCTACAGATTTTTCTCCTACAGCAGAAGCTGCTTTTTTCAAATCCAATTCTTTCTCTACAGGTATCATAAAAACATAATGATTTCCCGATTTGGAGGTTGTAACAAGTGTCTTAAAAACTTGATCAGGATTTTGGTTTAAAGCCGCAGCAACCTCTACTCCGCTTATTGCATCAGTTTCAGCGTATGAATAGTGTTTATAAGCGATTTTTGCTTTATCCAAAATTCGCATTACATTGGTTTTATAATCACTCATTTTCGCTACTTTCAGAAGTATTATTGTTGTTTTCTATCTGGCGTTTGAAAGAACAAGTTCTGCTGGAGCAAACTTCAAAATCACCATTTTTGGTCGCTTTTTTAACCAACAATTCTCCACATTCAGGGCAAACATTTCCTGTAGGCTCATCCCACAAGGCAAAGGAGCATTCAGGATATTTGTTACATCCAAAAAATATTTTTCCGTACTTAGATTTTTTTTCTATTATCAGACCTTCACCACATTTAGGGCATTTTACGCCTGTTGAGCGAACATATTTTTTGCGGTTTTTACATTCCTTGCACTCAAGGTATTTGCCGTAAGGACCTACCTTCATAACCATTTCACCGCCACATTTTTCGCATTTTTCTTCTACGGTTGCTTCCTTATTTTCACCATCAACATCATCTAATTCAACGCTGTTATTTAATGAAATAATAGTTTTGCACTCAGGATATCCTGAGCAGCCTAAGAATTGTGTGCCAAAACGACTTGTTTTCACAAGCATAACCTTGCCACAATTCGGACATTTTTTATCGCTTTCGATTACAACTTTTTGAGAAGTTTTCATCACTGAATTAACGACTTCCATAAACGGAGCATAAAATTCTTTCAAAACCACATTCCAAACAGCCTTCTTTTCAGCGATTAAGTCGAGTTTTTCTTCCATTCCCGCCGTAAATTTGTAATCCATAATATCCGCAAACTGGGTTACCAACTGTTTACAAACAGTTCTTCCCAAGAGTGTCGGAACAAGAGCTTTATCCTTCTTTTCAACATACTTTCTTGTCTGAATAACAGTAATAATAGTAGCATAAGTTGACGGACGTCCTATTCCGTGTTCTTCAAGTGCTTTAACTAAAGATGCTTCATTATACCTTGGAGGTGGCTGAGTAAAGTGTTGTTTTGGATTTATTTCTTTACACTTAACCTTATCTCCTTGTTCTAAATCAGGAATTTTTGCATCCGCTTCTTTTTCATCCTCTTCTGCGTCATTATACAACTTGAGGAAACCATCAAATAAAATCTTGCTCGTTCCAGCCTTTAGATTATAATCTCCTGCTTTGATATCAATTGTTTTATTTGCAATCTCTGCAGGTGCCATCTGGGAGGACATAAATTTATCCCAAATGAGTTTATATAATTTATACTGATCAGATGAAAGGTATTGTTTTATACTCTCTGGCGTTCTTTCAGGATAAGATGGACGTATTGCTTCGTGAGCATCCTGAACATTCTGTTTACCCTTTACGTAAACATTGGTTGTTGGAGGGTAATATTTTTCACCATAATTATTTAATATAAAATCCTTTGCCATTTGATGAGCATCATCAGAAATTCTGACAGAGTCGGTTCTCATATAGGTAATTAAACCAACAGGTGTACCGTCTATTTCTATACCTTCATAAAGTTTTTGAGCTACCTGCATAGTTTTTGATACACCAAAACCGAGTTTGGAACTTGCTGCTCTTTGAAGAGTAGAAGTTATAAAAGGAGCAGTAGGCTTTCTTTTCGTCTCTTTTTTTGTAACTTTATCTACTACAAATTCTGTTTGAGGATTTAATAAATACTCCTTAATCTTATTAGCTTCTTCTTCATTATTAATTTCAAGCTTTTTATTTTTAAATTTATTAACTTCTGCCTCAAAAAGTTTTCCGTCTTTATCCATAATTGTATGAATAGACCAGTATTCTTTTGGAACAAAAGCTTCAATTTCTTCTTCTCTTTCACAAATCATACGAAGAGCAACCGATTGTACTCTACCTGCTGAAAGACGATAATTTCCAAGCTGTTTCCACAAAACAGGAGACAATTTATAACCCACAAGTTTATCCAAAATTTGTCTTGTCTGCTGCGCTTTAACTTTGTCCATATCGATTTGGCGTGAATGTTCGACAGCGTATTTTACAGCCTTTGGAGTAATCTCGTTGAACTCTATTCTGAAAACTTTATCATCCGGCACATCCAAAAGCTCTCTTACGTGCCAAGCTATTGCTTCTCCTTCTCTATCAGGGTCGGAAGCTAAATAAATTTTGTCTGAGCGTTTTGCTAAATCATTTAATTTCGTAACAACTTTCTTTTTTTCAGGAATAATTACATAAGTCGGCTTGAAATCATTATGAACATCAAACCCCAAAACATTTTCCGGTAAATTCCTCACATGCCCGAAGCTTGCTTCTATCTGATACGAATCTCCCAAAATCTTTTTTATGGTTTTAGATTTTGCAGGAGACTCAACTATCACAAGAGCTTTTTCTTTTTTTGATTTAGTAGTTTTCTTTTCTGCAACAGCTTCTGTCATGACCTTTTATACCTATCACCTTCCGTCTTTTGAACCAAGCCTTCTATTTCCATCATCGTTAACGTCGT
>CALUVP010000165.1 GCA_944324215.1 Candidatus Gastranaerophilales bacterium
GGTCTCATAGTGGTGGGTGAATGAATTTTAACGAAATAATTAAAACAAACAAAAACAATATAAAAAGTATAATAAGATTAATTACCAAAAGTGATAATGAGGATTTAGAACAAGAGGTATATATAAAGCTTTGGAAAAATTCTGAAAAATATAAAGAACAAGGTTCTTTAAAAAGTTGGATAGCAACAATTGCTAAAAATACTTCAAAAGATTATTTGAAATCTGCAAAATACAGATATGAAAATGATTCAACTTCTGATGAATTTGTATTGACAAGTATAAAGGATAAGAAAAAATCACCGGAAGCAAATGTAGTAGCAATAGAGCGAAGAAAAAGAATAATCAAAGCTATAGACAGTTTAAAACCAAAATTAAAAGAAACAATAATGTTATGTGAAATTTACGGATATACGTACGAAGAAGCCGCGCAAAAGTTAAAATGTCCAATTGGAACAATAAAGTCAAGAATATACAATGCTAAGAAAAAATTAGCAGAGAAGTTGGAAGATTTATTATAAAAACAGAGAGGTGAATTATGAAAAAATTAGCAATTATGATGTTTGCTTTATGCATAGTATCATCAGCAGGTTACGCAGCTGCCGCAGAAAATACTGTAGAAAAAGCTTCTCAACCTGTAGTACAAGTAAACAATGAAGGTATTAAAAATCCTCCTTCAAAAGAAGATATGATAAAAATGAGGAAAGAAAGAGAAGCAGCTTTCGAACAAAAATTAGGTTTAACAGAAGCTCAAAAAGCGAAAGTCAAGGAGTTGCGTATAGAAGGCCGCAAAAAAATGAAACCTGTTATGGAGCAAATTAAATTAAAGAAACAAGAAGCAAAGGTTGTTAAATTATCAAGAATTTCAACTCAAATGCAGGAAGAGAAGTTAGCCGTTATAGATAAAGAACTTGCTGCATTAGAAAAACAAGCAAGAGAAATTAGAAAACAAAACATGAAAGATTTTGAATCAATTTTGACAAAAGATCAAAAGAAAATTTTGAAACAAATGAAAAAAGAAGGACGTGAAAAATTCAAAAGAGGGCATCAGCATCCTTGTCCTCCTCCTTGTGCACAAGAAAAAGATGTTGAACAAAAATAGTTATTATATGATAAAAGGCGGAATCATTATTCCGCCTTTTTAGTTAGTGTAGTAATTATTAGCTATAATTTATCTTTGTTGTGTAGTCTGTTGTAGCGCTCTTGCTGCTGACATTGCAACTTGAGGATTTGGATCCGCTTGGGCAAGAGAATATAGTGTATATAATTCTTCTGCATATTCTTTTCTCTGTATATGTCTTAAAGCATCAATTGCGGCAATCTTTACTCCCGCATTTGGGCTGTATCTTAAATCATCAACTATTGCCGCTGAACCCGGTAGATCAGTGAATGGAACTACGTTACCTGTTTGTTTTTCAACTTCATCTGTGTATATTTTAGCAAGAATTGCAATTGTATATAGTGCATATTCTTTATTTCTTTCAGCCATTTCCATTTGAGATAAATTATTTGCTAAGGCAAAATCTTCATCTGTTATTTTGTAAGGAAGTTTAACATCTTTCAGGTTTTGTTGTTTTGAATTTTCCAAAATCAGAAAATTGGTGATAAGCTTTTTCCTTGCATCTATTTGAGCTTGGGTTGGCGCTTTTAAATTTGTTGTGTCTTTTTTAGAAATATTTATTAAGCTGGAAAAAACATCTCTTACAATATATGGTATTGCTTTTTGAGGATCCTCAAATGCAATTCTTGCAATTTCTTCCATTTGTTGTGCTTGTATGTCATAGTCATCATTTGCTAAATTAGATATTACTAGTGGAATATCTACATCAGGAGTTATATCTTCCCCGGGAATTATTTCAGGTTTTTTATTTTCAACGTTTTCTGCTCGGAAAGCTATTGTTGAAACAGGTGTTTCACTGGGTGCATTTTCTGAGCCGTGAAACGTAATTCCACTCTCTAAAGTTCCCTTTTCGGCATCTAGTGTGGTATAGTTTGGAGATGGAATTACATATTCCTCTGTTGCTATATATTCTACTGTCTCAGGATTTTTAGTTTGATCTAATTCAGTTCCCTCAGAGATTTCTTGAGACGGTGTAATTTCTTTTTGTTCTGATTCAGTGTTTTTGATGGATTCAGTATTCTTAGGTTCATCTATTCCAACTTTTTCAGCATTTTCTTGAGGTATTATAATTTCACTTTGTTCTGTTGCAAAATATTCCATTACCTCAGGAATTTCAGGTTTATCTAATTTAACTCCTTCAGCGTCTTCTTGAAAGGATGTAATCTCATTTTGTTGTGCTTCAGTTTCTTCGATCGCTTCAGCAATTTCAGTTCTATCTATTTCAGCATCTTGAGGTTTTTCCTCAGAAGAAGTTGCTTCTATCTCATCTTTTTCAGTTTCCTCGGTTTCAATTCCAACTTCAAATTCATTTTCCATCTTTGGAAGTATTACATTTGTTGTGTGATAACTTATTGGATATTTAACCGGAATTGGATTAATATTAAACATATCATATGTTAGAATATCCGTATTGCAAGGATAGTCATAAATCTTTTTAGGTTCTGTGTTGACTGTAGGATTATCTATCTCTATATTAACAGCATTATAAATTCCATTATCATCAACATAACTTGTTCTATTGTTACCAGCGTTTACTTCAGGTTTTTTTATATTAATTTTTACTGCATTATAATTTGGCTTATTAATGCTGTCATAGTCAAATGATTGAACCATTTTTTACTTCCTTTCGATACACATACCTGCTATGATAAATCTGCTGAATAAGAAAAATTGCTAAAGTCAGAAATGATTTTTACAAATGTTTACAAGAATATCATATTTTCATTATAGATAAAAATATCAAAGCATTAAATATTAATAACGTCAAGTCCTTTAAATTCAAAAATTTTACTGGTCTTTGTTTTGAGTTTTTCTTCGCATAAAAGGCATCCGACAATAGCTTCAAGTTGTGCAACCGGCATCATGTTTGTTGGTAAGGAATTAAAGCCATATTCGTATTTGAGGGCGGATTGCAGGAATTTACAATCTGCGCTGGAGCGTTCTTTAAAATTAGAATACAGGTTGAATTTTTGTCTTGTAAGATAAACTTCAAATCTTGATATGTCGATTCCGTCATTTTTGAGCTTTAAAAATAATTCGCAGCCTCTTGTTGAAAATCGCTGCATCCAATTATCTTTATTAGGGAATTCAATTTCTTTTGAGTGTATTAGTTGGTAGGGTTTAGATAGTACTCTCCACTTTCCTTCTAGCATAGTGTTGTCCCAAGGTATTGAGATACAAAAAACAGAGGTTTTTAAGGAAGAATAGTTATCAAAGAAGAATTGAACGTCATTCATAGAAAACAATTTATCTAGGAAAATTAATTTGCCTGTTGAGATTTCTCTAACAGCTACTCCGCTTTCTACCGAAGAAGATGGCCCTAATGACATACCAACTGCGTATTGTATCATAATCCAAAATCCTCATCTTCTGGAATTTTGGCGTCTAATTTTATAACACGTCTTTCAATAGAAGGCATATTATCCTGATTTTCCCCATTATCAAGGTTTATGTACAATTCCATATTACTTTTTGATAATTTTTCACTTTTTTGTTTTTTTATTCTTTCTTGATTTTCTTCAAGTAATTTTCTTGCAGCTGGCGAAATTGAATCACCTTCTATTTTTGATATAATTTCCTGACGTTGTTTTTGTATAGCGTCTTGTTGAGCTTTTGTAAGATTCATTGTATTATCGTATCTGGTTTCAAAATCTCTTTTGTATTTGTTTTTTAAAACCAAAATTTCAACTCTTCTGTTTGCAGGATCTTTAGGAGAAATAGCTGTTTCCAATGGTCTGGTGTCTGCGTAACCAATGGCTGAAAATAATGACGGTGAAAATTTAAATCGAGATATCATATATCTGACTACAGAAGATGCTCTTGCTGCTGATAATTCCCAATTTGAAGGATATTGAGTACTGTGTATTGGATCACTATCAGTGTGTCCTTCTATTCGCATAGAATGAAGTACGAATTTTTTGCAAATGAGTACTCCAACTTTGTCAAGTAATTTTCTGGCGTTACTATCTAAGTAAGCAGAAGCTGGTGCAAATAAATATTTATCATCAAAGGTTATCAAAAGACCCTTATCGGTAATTTGTGTAGAAATGCCTTCTAATTCTCCTGCTTCTGTAAGTTTTTGTATTGATTCTTTGATTTCTTTAAAGGATTCTTCTTCATATTTAGGGCTTATATATTCAAGCATTAAGCTCGGAATAAAAGAATTTGCCTGTTGTTGATCAAAAAGCGAATCGCTTCCATCCATAATTGATTGCTGTCCATCAAAAAGTGAACCACTTTGGCTAAAAGCACTTTTCAAAGATTCTTCCAGTTTGGCAAAATCAGTAGCATCGACTTGGGCAAGCGCATATAAAACAACGAAAGTTGCAAATAAAAGAGTTATAAAATCTGCGTATGATACAAGCCATCTTTCAAGGTTTTCATGTTCGGGATGCTTCTTTTTTTTAGCCATTAGTTTTTGCTTCCTTGTTATCTTCCAAAATGAATGAACGTAGTTTTCTTTCAATTAATACAGGGCTTTCTCCTGCTTGGATAGATAATACACCTTCCAATATCATATTTTTATATAACATTACATCTTGAAAGATAAATTTAATACGTGTACTTATTGGTATCATAACTAAGTTTGCAGCAAACAAGCCGTAAATAGTTGCAACGAATGCAACCGCAATACCGGCACCAAGTTTAGAAGGATCTGAAAGGTTTTGCATAACCTGAATTAAACCCATAACTGCACCGATGATACCTAATGTTGGAGAATATCCACCAAAAGATTCAAAGACTTTAGCAGCTCCATTAATATGATTTTCAAACTGTTCAATTTGGTTTTCCAGCATTTCTCGAACAAGGGTTGGATCAGTTCCATCAGCAACAGCTCCAAGTCCCAATGTTAAAAGAGGATCAGATGCATTGTTTGCTTCTTTTTCCAAAGAAATGATACCTTCTTTTCTCGCTTTAGTTGCGAACCCCCCGATTTCTGTTATAAGTGCATTAAAGTCAGTTTTGGGAGGCATAAAAACATCTTTTAGTATTTTTATTGCGGACAATAAAGTCTTAGGTGGAAAACTTAGTAATACAGCACCCGTAGTACCACCAAGTACAATGAATGCCGCGGTTATTTGTAATAGCTGTCCGATATTACCGCCCTCCATAGCCTGACCGATTAAAATCATTGTAATACCGAAAAACAGCCCTATGACTGCAAATATATCCATAACTTTCTCCGAATTGTATACTATTCTCTCTATATTAAACTATATTTTCTCATTGTTGAAATCCTTTAAATATAGGAAAAACAAAGAAGATGACTTTTTTATCACCTTCTTTGTTTTTATAATTGTGATTTGATTACTTATGAGAGTCTTGCGTTCTTTCTTACGACCGTAACTCCGCCTTCTGAAACGTAAAAACCTCTTGCTAAGTCTTCTTCTCTATTAATTCCGATTTTTGTATAAGGTGGAATATCAACGTTCTTGTCTATAATTGCTTTTCTAATTTCAGAATACCTGCCGACTTTAACATTTTCCATCAATATACTGTCATAAACTTGCGAATAACTGTTAATTTTTACTTCCGGCGATAGTACGCATCTTGATATCATCCCTCCTGATACAATACATCCTTCTGAAACCATTGAATTTGTTGCCATACCAACTCGGTCTCCCTGTTGCCATATGAATTTAGCGGGCGGATAATTATAATTGAAGGTTCTTATTGGCCATTCTTTTGAATATAAGTTTAATTCTGGCTCATAATCCAGTAAATCCATATTGGCTTGCCAATATGCATCAATACTTCCAACATCCCTCCAGTAACCCTTTTCTTTCTCTGTCATTCCAGGAAAATGATTCTCATTAAAATTGTATATAAATATTCGTTTACCTTGATTCAACATCATTGGTATTACGTTCTTACCAAAGTCGTGATTTGAACCTTCTACTTTTGCATCTTCATCAAGTGCATTTAGTAATATATCCTTATTAAAAATATAATTTCCCATTGATGCCAAGCACATTTTAGGATTATTTGGAATTGGCTTTGGAGGTGTTTGCGGTTTTTCTATAAATCCCGTAAGACGCCATTCTTCATCAACTTCTATTATCCCAAATTCGTGCGCCTCTTCAATCGGAATAGGAATTGCGGAAATTGTTAAATCGGCATTGTTATTTTTGTGGAAATCTAACATTTGGCTTACATCCATTTTGTAGATGTGATCTCCGCCAAAAACACATACATAATCAGGGTCTTCATCGTGAATATGAAAGGCATTTTGATAAACTGCGTCTGCTGTACCTTGGTACCAAGCACCGCCTGTCCTCATTTGGGCTGGAACCAAGTCTACATATTGATTCAAAAATGGTGAAAGTACCCAACCTTTTGAAATATGTTTGTTTAATGAGTCAGATTTATATTGAGTTAGTACTTTTATTTTATAAAATCCGGAGTTTATAAAATTGTTCAATACGAAATCTATAATCCGATATCTGCCTGCAAATGGTACTGCGGGTTTTGCTCTGTCCTTAGTTAACGGAAAAAGGCGTTTTCCTTCACCGCCAGCTAATATCATAACCAATGCGTCATCTATAGACATATATCCTCCTATGTTATACTCTTTATTCTTAAGTCTATTTTAACAAATTTTTATATTTATTGCACTCATTCTTAAGTATGGTTGATTTTTTAATACTCTTTTTATATGATTTGAATCCTTAAGAGCCTCTTATATAATATAAGAAGTCTGTGAGGACTATTTTATATGAAAATAAATGAAAAATTTGTTTTAGTTATTACTTCTCTCGTTATTGTAATTGCTATTGTTGCCATTATATTCCAATTTGCAATGAATGGTTTTATTAAAAGAAGGGTGTCTGTTGGTGACAAGAATGATAAGATAGAGTACGTAAAAACGATTATTTCAAAAAACGTATTAAATTACATTCAGTCCCAGCAAGATGTTGAAAAAGATTTGAATGGTAGGAAAATTGTTGTTTATTATACAGGAAATGATTTTAAATATGCAAAAGAACTGAAAAATAGTATTGATGAGGTTATACAAAATAAATTATATTCCTCTGTGTATGTTTTTCACCCCGAAGGAGATATTGAAAAAAAATTTTTTACTAATCAAGAAGAGGCTATAAACTATATAGAGTTTAAAAATACTTGTCAACAGTTTTGTATTGTAAACCTTGAGAAGAAACAAATTTTAAATATTGATAATATTGATGATATAAAATCGAAGGAAATTACGCAGATTTTAGAAAAATTTAAAGATTGGTAATTAGTTATTAAACAACCGTGTGATATAATTATCTTATGAGTAGGATTAGGAAACTTTATTATTTTGACAAAAAAAATATGCAGGAAATGATTTCGTTTCTTAATAACAGAGATGCTTTTATCAGTAATATTATGTTTAATCCATGTTTACCGTTGCATCATATATTGCCTTTAAAATTAAAGTTTTTACCTGAATCTTATGTTTTAAAAGATAAAAAGGATATTAAGGGACTTATTACGGTTGCTCCATCCAAGTCTCCTGTAAAAAGATTAGAAATTTTACGCTTGTTTTTTGAAGAAAATTGTTATGAAGATGCATGTGAACTTATTCAGTTTGTAGTTTCAAAATATAAAGCGCTTGGAGCGATTTCTTTTATTGTAAGAGTTGACGACAATTTACCTGATCTACTTAGGGTATTTGTAGCTAAATGTGGTTTTAGTCAGATTTCTTATGAAAGATTATGGAGAATAGAGGTGCCTGAACATTTGGAATTTGATAAGAGAAATTTTAGGGAATTTAGAAATTCTGATGCTGCATCTGTGTGGTCTTTATATAATGAAGCTTTATTACCTCATTTTAGGCCACTTTTGGGAAGTGAAGTGAAAGAATTTAGAGATCCTATATTTAAAGGCCTGTCATATTTTACGGAATACAAGTATGTTGTAGAGGATAAGAAATCAAAAAATATCTTAGCTTATTTATCAATCAAAACTTCTGATGATGAAAATTATATTTTGGATATTATTCAATCTTGTTGGACAGATTTTGATATTAATTTGATTTTGAATTTTGGAATAAAGCAAGTACAAAAAAGACAGAAAAAGTTTAATGTTTACGTGAAAACAAGAAAATATACGCAATATGGAGAAAAATACGAACAATTTTTCTTGGAGCATAGGTTTGAATGTGTTCAAAATCAAATTGTTTTAACAAATTCTTCTGCCAAAATTATTAAGGAGCAGGTGCGTACAGGAAGATTTACCATACTAAATCAGCTTTGTGACGGCAGTATAAATGTTCCGGGATAAAGCTGCTATAATGAGGCTTTTTTATTTATTAAATCATTGCGATATCTTTTGTAATTATTGTTGAGTTCTGTTAGTGCGATGGCTTTGTCGATAGCTTCTATTGCTCTTTCATAGTCGCCGGCTATTTCGTATGAATGAGCTAAGTTAAAATATGAATATGGAGATTGTTCCATTTCTGCGATTAGTTTACTTGCCATTATGCGTTTTTGGTCATATCTTGCTTTCAATCTTTTGGACTCGTTTAAGTCCTCTTCAGCACCAGCGGTATCACCTAACGCTTTTTTTATTTTACTCCGTTTCCCATACAAAAAATATGCATTTGTGTCACCTTCGACTTTTTCAATAGCTTTATTTATGGAATCAAGTGCTATCTTATTGTTTATATTGTAGTATTTATCAGCATTTGCTAAATATTCTTCTATGTTGTTTGTTTTTACAATGGAAGTATCAAATGAATATTTGATAGTTATTGAGCCTCTGGAAGTGCTTGCAGGAAAATGTTCAAAAGGAGAGGATTTTCTTATTGCCTCAAGAGCTGATTCATCGAAAACAGGATCTCCCGAGCTTTCTACTATTTGGCTTGAATATACATCACCGCTTCTGGTAATGCTGAATTTTACCGTAGCATGACCATTTTGTTCTAAACATTCAGGAGGATTCCAACTTTTTTGAATTTTTCCTTGAAGTATGGTCATGTATCCTGAAAAATCATTCAGCTCTGCATCTTCTGCTGTAGTAGACAATGTACAACATAGCAGAAAGCTTATGCAAATTGATAAGACTTTTTTTATATCTACTCCCATATTATTATTTTATACAAAAGCTAAAAAAGAGTAAATATTATTAAGTACGATTTGTGTAAATTTTTCTTTCATTTCTACTCTGTTAATGCTTGGAGAAAGAAGAATTTTGTATATTTGATGTTTTTGAGGGGTGTATATGGCTGAATACATTAATCCTACCGGTTTTTCTACGCTTCCGCCGGAAGGGCCGGCAATGCCTGTTGTGGATATACAGATGTTTGAATTGGTTAATTTATACAGTCCCTGTGCCATTTCTAAGGCGCATTCTTCACTTACGGCACCATATTTTTCTAAAGTTTCAATAGATACTCCGAGTATTTTGTGTTTTGCTTCGTTTGCGTATGTTACCACATTAAGCCTTATATAACTTGAGCTTCCGCTTACATCGGTAAGTTTGGAACTCAAAAGTCCTCCTGTACAGGATTCTGCTGTAGATATGGTGAGTCCTCTTTGGATTAAAATTTCTCCAATCTTTTTTTCCATAATTTTATTATAACTTAAAATATAGATGTTTACATTCCGTCAAAATTGCCGGCAAGAACACGTAAAGCTTTTTCTTCTGCTTTTTGTGCTCTGTCTAATGCCGATTGTATACCGGAATTATCATAGGTTTTTTCTATGTTTGCTGCTTTTTGCGAAGGAATATATCTTTCTTTTTCTGACTTATTTTCAGACTTTATTTTGCATTCTGAGGATGGAATGTATGTATAGTTGTCCTGAGAATTTTCATTTACATAGTGTGGGATAATGTTTTTTTCGGATGGAATATAGGTGTAATTATCTATTGAATTATTTACATAATATGGGATTTTGTTATCCTGGGATGGTATGTAGGTATAGGTGTCGATATTTCTTTTTAAACTATTTTCGTTTTCAGTTTCTGAAATAGTTTTTCCTTTAGAACTTACTGTCTGTAATTGTGGTTGTGGTGTTATTATTTGCTTTTGAGGTTGGGGAACTACTGTGCCATATTGTTTGAGGCGTTGAGCTTCATATAGTCTGGTGTTTAAATCTTCTTTCAAGAATTTTTCTTGAGTTTTTATAGCATCTTTTCGCTCATCTTGTTTCATTGAATCATAAGATTTTCCAAAAATAGAAGCTGTACCTTTTGTTAATAATGCGTCTAAAACTCCCATTGAAAGACCTACCCAAGCAGCGACCCTTATTGGTATACCTGCACAATTCCTAAAGAATGCAGGAAGTTTTCTTGCAGTATTGGCTGCAAAATTTGAATTTCTGTAACTATTTAACCTGCATAAATCAGGTGTTAAGATTCCTGCAAGTTTTCTTATACCTCTTGTAAAAATGCTTTGTCCTTCAACTGTTTTTAATGCTTTTATTTGTTTTTCTACTTTAGCTCTGGCTAGATCATAGTCAAGTTTTGTTTTGAATGTCTCTGGATTTGGAACTTTTACGCCATTTTCAATAATTGTTGTTTCGACTCGTTTATTGAATTCTTCAGTAAGTTTTCGTATTTGTTCTACTTTGTCCTTACCCATTCCGGCATGTTTTATACCGCCAAAAGCGTGCAAAATTCTTAGAGCCAGTGGGAAGGTAAATACCCAGGATACATTATTAACAAAACTATTTGCGGCAGTACCTATTTTTTGGTCTTTATCTGCCTTTTTTATATTTTTTGCAACTTCAACTGCAATAGGAGCTATAAATATTAATGCACCGAGTTTTCCTCCTCCAAATGTTAGCCCGCGGTGTATCATTTGCATCATTTTTGCTGTAAATCTGCCTGTAGAAGTTTTGGGGCCATCCATTATGCTGTGAAGTTTATTATATATCTCATCGCATCCTATTGTTCTTTCAAATGGTTTCGTCAGTGGGCCTAAACCCTTATAGTGCCCAGCACCTATTCTTACTTTACCTTTTACTTTTTCTGTGGCAGTTTTTACATCATTAATGTAGTGGCCGTATACATCATCCTTTATGAGTTTAAGTTTATCTGTAGTTAAACCCATTGATTTAAGAATTTCTTCTTTTACCGCTTTAGTGGAAGAAGCTCCAAGTTTTTGAAATTTTTGTATTTCATCAGGAGTTTTGCCCAGACGATTTAATAAGATTTGGTTAACAGCTTGCTCTTCAGGTATTTGAGATATTTTTTGAACATTAAATACCTTTTTTAGCATTGATTTTTCATAATCGTTTATTCCTAAATCTTTTAATTGTGGGATTTCTGCACTTTCCAGTTTTAGAGCGTCTGTGATTTTAATAAAATCTTGAACCACTTCTTGTTTCTGATTAAACATTTGGGATTTAACCAATGGCCACTCCGGCATAGTAGGTGTTTCTTTCATCGCTCGAAGTATTGCACTGTTTTGAACAGCATTTTTACCATACTTACCAGTTGTCTTAAACCCTTTTAAAACTGTTTGGGCAGGTTTACTTTGTACTATTTTAGAGTTCTGAATATTATCTCCTAAATCAGCAGCTTTTTTTAATAGGCTCCTTTCATATTCACCACTGCAGGCGTTTGAATACGCATCGAGTCCTAAACCTAAAACTAACCATGTGCCGAGTACTTCTATAGGATGTTCTACAAAGGGTTTTAGTAACATATCATAAACGGGATTTTCTTTTATCATCTCTTTTACACTCGGATGATAAGAATCCGGTACATAATAAAAACTGGGTATTCGAACTGGCTGTTGAGCAGATGCTTGATGATTATTCAATGCTAAATGTTGTTTTTGCTTTTGCTGCTCAATATTGTATGAACTATTATTTATATTTGGATTAATTTGTGACACAATAAAAACCTTTTACAATAATATTCAACCTAACTAAATATATAAAGTATAAGTTTTAGCAAAAATTGCTAATAATTTAAAAAAATATTATATAATATTAAGATATGTTAAATGTTTTTGATTTCGAGTTCACAGCACATCTGGCATGCTCCAAAGGTTCCGCCAGAGGCTTTTAAATTTTTTCTAAAACAACAATATTGAGGTGAATTAAATAGGTCTTTTAATGGTTTTTCTTTAACATTTCCTATTTTTATTGAAAGACAAGGATATACATATCCTTCAGGATTAATCATCATATTGTTGTAAGGATATGTGCAAGGCTTATAAATCTCTTTTGTTGTAATATCTTCAGGAAGTGTAAAAAATTTTTCTATTGCTTCGATAGGAGAAGGCGCATATTCAAATTTCGGTGAAAATCTAAGTTTGGTTTTTCCTTTTAAACTTTCTATTTCGTTATAAACTTCTTTAAAATGTTCAAGATTGAAATAGCATTGTATCGGATAATTTTGAGTAAAATCCGGGATGAAACTGTCTTGCAAAACTGAATTTTGTTTCCAGTTGTTATTTCTTAAAAACGAAATTGATAAAAATTCAAAATTCATCTTTTCACATAATTTATACAGTTTTACCAAATCATCGAGGTTGTTTTCCAGTACAATTGTTTTTATATCAATCATTTGTTTAGGTTTTTGAGATTTTAAATTCTCAAGGTTAGAGATGATTTTATCAAAAATTCCTTCTTTACACCTGTTTTTGTCGTGGTTTTTCCCATAACCGTCGAGGGAGACTGATAAAAGAAGCAGTTTATACTTAATAAATGCTTTAATAATTTCATCGTTAATCAATATGCCATTTGATACAACGTGAACTTTGTTTAAAATCTTTTTAGAAGTATAGGCAAGGATTTCTATAAAGTCTTTTCTAATTAAGGGTTCTCCGCCCACAAGAGTTGCTATTGAATAGAATGGTAATTGGTCAATAACATTTTTCCATTCTTCTGTTGTGAGTTCTTTTTTGTTACGTTCACAACCAACGTAACAATATGGGCAAGACAAATTACATCTGTAGGTTAGCTCTAAAAAATATCTGAACGGAATTTTGGCTTTGCCGTATTTATCATTGTATGAAAATGATGTATATAAATTTCGCGCATAATCAAATAAGTTCGAATAATTCATAGTATAGTTATAACATAAAGAAACCTCTCTTAGAAAAAAGAGAGGAAAGTTTGAGCGATGAGGATTCTTTATTATATTAAATGATATCTCTCATCTGTTCATTAAACTTTTTTCTAATGTTCTGCTTAGGTCTGTGGAATAATTTCTATCGCGAATTAAATTAAAAATCTCATATTAAAGCAAGTATTATTGAGCTTGTTAGTAATAACGAATAGTATATCATAAGATTTCTGGATTGGTAAATTCTGATCATAAAGCTTGGCTCGTTCATTATATTTTCCATCGGAAAATGATACCACTTATGTTCCGGTATTGAATTCGGATTTGTTGAGAAACTTATCATCGATTTGTATAAATCGATTGCCAGAGGTATTGTAAGCCATACTGAGAAAACTTGCCAGTCTGCAATATCAGAAATGCATAATAAAACGGGAGTTGTATATGCTAAAATAAGAAGCCATTTTAATATAACCAGAGAATCTAATCTTGAGTTAAAAGAATTTGCCAATGTTTTGTGTCCTTCATTTATGTCAAAATCGTAATCCATAACTGTATGAATATATAAAAGTATTACAGTTACAAGCATAGAAGGAATTGATAAAATAATAGCATCCCAAGAATAGGTTTTGGTCATAACGTAGTAAACACCCCCAAATAAAGCCGGGCCGTAGGCTAAAGCTACAGAAAATTCTGAAAGTTTGATTTTTGACAAAAATGAATAAAGAACTGTCAAAAATCCTCCAATAATTGCAAAATATAAAACACCAATTCCGCATTTAAATAGCAAAAAAGCTCCGATAATTATCGCAATTAGAAGATAAATACAGGCAAGGTATAAAATTTGCCTAGGTTTCATAAGACCTGCTATTAAATACCTGCATTTAGTTTTTTGTGAATTTTTTAAGTACTCTTTTTTATTGAACCCTACTTGTTTTATAAGTGACTTGTAGTCAAAATAATCATCAAATACATTAGCAGCAAGGTGTGCAAAACATATTCCTAAAAGCGACAGCAGGCCATAACGTACATTACCGGCTACAAGAGAGGAATATGTAAATATTATAAGCCAAGACATAAAAGTCATAGGAAGCGAAAAAACTCTGGAACATTCTAAGATAGTGGTGATTTGATTTAGCATAAGGTTAAATATCCTCTATTAGCTTACGATTTTTACTCCAGAGCTTGTTCCTAATCTTGTAGCTCCTGCTTCTATCATTTTTATAGCAGTTTCTTTGTCTCTAATACCGCCTGATGCCTTTACTTTCAACCCTGACACATTTACACTTTCATACATTAATGCTACATCTTCAACTTTTGCTCCGACTCCGTTTTTTACAAAACCTGTTGATGTTTTTACAAAATCTGCTCCGCCTTTTATGCATAATTCACAAGCTTTTATGATTTCATCCTTTGTTAGCAAATCTGTTTCTAGTATAACTTTTAATGGATGATTTTGACAAGCTGCTTTTATCTTCGAAATTTCTTCTACAATGTAGTCATAATCTCTATCTTTAAGTTTGCCGTCATTCATTACCATATCAATTTCATCAGAACCGTTTTTAACTGCATCGATGGTTTCTAGAATTTTACTCTCAGTTGTTCCTTGACCAAGAGGAAATCCAATAACTGTAACGACTTTAATATCATTATTATTGGTATCTTTTAGATACTGTTTGGCAAAACTTACGTTACAAGGATTGACGCATACACCCAAAAACTTGTACTTACAGGCTTCTTCAAGCAATTTGACGACTTCATTTTTTGTCGCATCCTGTTTCAATAATGTGTGTTCTATGTATTTATTTAATTCCATATTAACCTACTCCTAACCTTTAATATAAAAGAATATTGCGGTAAATAATCCTACGATTAAACAGTAATATCCAAAAATTCTAAGTGAAAATTTTGATACGAATTTAAGGAAATACTTTATACAAACATAACCAACTATTCCGGAAATAATAGTTCCTACGATTATGGCTGTCCAGTTGTACGTAATTGCTTCGTGTAAATCGATTTTTAAAAGCGGATAAACCATTGAAGAGCCTAAGATAATAGGAATGCTAAGTAAAAATGAATATCTTGCGGCCTTGCTTCTATCCATTCCACCTAGTAGACCTGTTGCAATTGTAAGTCCTGAACGAGAAAAACCGGGTAGTGCTGCAAGACCTTGAGCTATTGCTATAAATATTGAATTTTTTAATGAAATATCTGTTTTAGAGGTGTGATTTTTTGCCCAGTATTCGCTAAGTAATAATAAAATCCCAGTAAATATTAGCAAAATTCCAACGATAGAAGGTTTAAATACAAGACCTCCCGCAACTTCATTAAGCGGATATGCTATTATTACAGTTATTACAGTACCTAAAATAATATAT
Organism: Candidatus Gastranaerophilales bacterium; assembly: GCA_944324215.1. Lineage (GTDB taxonomy): Bacteria > Cyanobacteriota > Vampirovibrionia > Gastranaerophilales > Gastranaerophilaceae > CAG-196. Next base: position 15,505 of record CALUVP010000165.1, read on the forward strand.
AAACCCAATTTAAAATTATATGATGTGTAATTTTTTGTCTTAAATCCCAAATAAAGGGCTTTTATGATTTCCCCAATTTCTTTTCTAAAGAAAATGAGAACTGCAATTAATGTACCAAAATGAAGCATTATATCAAGAAAAATTTCCTGATTAGATTCTTGAATAATTTCTATTCCCTTTAAAACTTTATAGAAGTTAGATGAGAAAACCAAGTGGGCAGAGCTGGATATTGGTAAAAATTCGCTTAAACCCTGCACAATTCCCATAATTATTGACTGTATTATATCCATAATCTCTCTTTTTTTATCTTATTACCCAATAAGTATAACACAAACAAAGTGTCTTATATTTTTAAAACCGCAAGTTTAAGAGATATTTTGTAATTAGTTTATAATAGCAACGTTTCTCCATCCTCAGGGATAAGCAGATTTGCTAAATTATTTTCCCTTGCAAATATCCTTAAATCACCTCTTGTAACTGATAAATGACTAACTGTATCCATATGACTTGCAACTATTTTCGCATCAGGAATTTGTTTAACAATATCCGAAATATCTTCCTGTGTCATGATAATTCGTTCACCATTCAATAGAGTTGCGCCACAAGCGTTAACTATAATAATTTCAGGACGGTATTCAGAAATTACGTCCCTTACTTCTTCACAATAAATTGTATCACCTGCTAAATATAATGTTTTTTCAGAATTAGCCTTAAAAACAACTCCCATAGAATCGTAAGGCATATTTATTTGCTTACACAAAGGTTCAACTATAGAACGTTTACCATGCTGACATCCGGTTTTGTATAACATAACACCCTTATATTCTAGTCCTTTTACAGAAAGGATTTCCAGATTATTAAACCCTTTGGAGCATAAGTAATTTTTATCATCCTCAGACTGAACAAAGATTTTCATATCCTTTTTTATAGCTTTCTCTGCAAATTCATCCCAATGATCAGGATGAAAATGTGTCAAAATAACGCAATCAACATCGACAATTTTGTTAATTTCAAACGGCAAATCCACTCTCGGCTGGCGAACCTCAGAATTTATAGCAGAGTCAAACCCCGGCATATAATCTTTCGGAGCAAGCCAAGGATCTATCAAAAACTTTACTCCTGCATATTCTACTATAATTGTTGCAT
>CALUVP010000166.1 GCA_944324215.1 Candidatus Gastranaerophilales bacterium
TGCAAAGCTTGTTCCAAATACATAACAGGAGCAAACCTAAAATTTCCCTTTGCAATATTTACATTTCTGATTTTTCCGGCAAAATCATAGATTTCGCTAAATAAATATTCATGGATTTTAGCTAAAGATTCAAAAGTACCAGCTTCAAAGGAATCAAGAATATTATTTTCAAACAATTCCAAAGCTTTTTTCTTGCTAATCCTTTCCTCTACCCGTGCAAGCTCAGAGGAGTCCTTAATACCTAATCTGTTTTCTAAAACCATCAAAACCTTTCCAAATTATATAATGCTTCTTTTCAATCTTTCAGAACGGTTTTCGCTCAGTAAATTCTTAAGTTTCATAATCGCTTGAGCATGAAGTTGAGAAATTCGGGATTCTGAAACATTAATAGCTTCTCCAATTTCTTTCAGGGTCATGTTTTCATGGTAATAAAGAACCATTATAGTTCTTTCTCTTTCCGGCAGTCTTTTCAAAGCATTCTCCAATTCTTTCTTTACATCTTTTTCTTCCAATTGTTCATGAGGAGATAAATTATGCGAATCCTGAATAGTATCGATTATCTCCAAATCACTATCAGAAGAACCTTTCTTGTCATATATTGATGTAATAGTTGTATCATCGGAAAGAAGCTGTTCGACTTTTTCCCTCTCTATACCTAAAAAATTTGCAACTTCAGTGTTTGTGGCAGCACGCCCGAATTGTTTTTTTAAAACTTCTTGAGCTTCTTTTACGTCTTTAATTTTTCTTCTTACACTTCTTGGAAGGAAATCTTGAGAGCGAATTTTATCAATGATATTTCCTCTAATTCTTACAAGAGCATAAGTTTCAAATCTAGCACCCATTTTTGGAGTAAATTTTTCCACTGCGTCAATAAGCCCTTCTACGCCATAACTTGCAATATCTTCATAAGAAAATGTAGGAGGCAAAGCAACTTTAACACGACCAACAACATACCTTGTAAGATATATGTATTGAAGTATAAGAGCATCTCTTAATTCTTTATTATCGTGGTCATCAAAATATCGAGCCCACATCTCTGCCAGCTCTTCATTTGTTGCTCTTTTTATTTTATTGTAAGAAATGTCTTGTTCCATCCCTCTGTCCTAAAAACACGTCATTAATATTGTAACGTTTTGTTAAGAAATCGTTATCATATATATAGATGAATTATTTTATTTAATATTAAAGAAGGTTTTAAAACCACTATTTACATTTATTTATTGGTGCGGTATCATTTTTCTAAGGGAGAATATTATGAAAGAACAATTGGAAAATATTTACAATTCAGCAAAAAGTGATATAGAAAAAGCTCAGAGCATAAATGACATTGATGAAATCAGGTTAAAATATTTGAGCCGTAAGGGTGAATTTAACTCTATCAAAAAAGGTCTAAAAGATTTATCAGACGAAGATAAACGTGTTGTAGGAGCTTTTGCTAACCAAATTACACAAGATCTTGAGTCTATGTTGAAGGAAAAACACGATCTATTCTACCAAAAAGAGTTAAACGAAAAACTTCAAAAAGATAAAATTGATATTACATTAAGCGGGAAATATATACCTCAAGGTAAAGTTCACCCTCTTACGATAACTACCAACGAAATTGTATCTATATTCCAAAATCTTGGATTTTCAGTAGTTACGCCAGATTTATCACCAGAAGTTGAAACGGAATATTACAACTTTGACATGCTAAATGTTCCGAAAGATCATCCGGCAAGAGATGTTCAAGATACTTTTTATGTAAAGGATATGCCGGGTGTTGTATTAAGAAGCCAAACTTCAGGAGCTCAAATTCATGTTATGGAAAATCAAAGACCTCCAATAAAAGTTATATCTCCTGGACGAGTTTACAGAAATGAAAATGTTAATGCAAGAAAAAATAATTTCTTCCATCAAATTGAAGGTTTATATATAGACAAAGACATTACTTTTGGAGATTTAAAAGGTGTTCTAAATGAATTCATAAGACTTTATTTTGGCGCATCAAGACCTACTCGTTTTAGAAGCAGCTTCTTTCCATTTACAGAACCTTCTGCAGAAGTAGACGTACAGTGCATTATGTGTCAAGGGGAAGGTTGTAAAATATGCAGCGGTACCGGTTGGTTAGAAGTACTCGGTTGTGGCATGGTTGATGTTAATGTTTTAAGAGGTGTTGGCATTGATCCTGAAGTTTATTCAGGTTTTGCATTTGGAATGGGAGTCGAAAGACTTGCTATGCTAAAGTACGCCATTGATGATATAAGATTATTCTTTAACAATGATAAAAGATTTTTAGAACAATTCTAATATAAGGTGTTAATATGAAAAGGATTATAGTCTTATTATTTGCATTGTTGATAACAAGCTTATCAACTACGTATGCCGCCTCAGAATCTATTTTAACAACTACAAAAGATCTTGAAGAATCTCAGCATCATGTTGGCGAAGTCGGATATAATCTTCTAAATTCTAATGGCATTGAAAAAAGAATGATTTTTATTTTTGATGGTTCCACAAAATACATTAATGCCGGAACCTCAACATTAAGCCGTACAATTGTTATTTATAGAGGATTATACAGTTTTCTACAGGATGATAACGAACTTGCAGCAGTTTTAGCACATGAAATCTCGCACGGAGTTGATAGCTACGATGGAATATTTAACGGATTTTTTACAAATTGGCGATATTTCTTTACTCCCAGAAAATATGAATATAAAGCAGATAAACGTGCTGTAGATTATATGGTTAATGCCGGATATGACCCTGTAGCAATGATTGTTATGTTGAACAAAATAGGATGTCAGCACAGATACGATTGGTGGTTTACATATCCGCTAACAAGTAAGAGATTAATGCAAGTATATGAATATATTTACACAAAATATCCTGAATATCTTGCAAACAATAAATATAAGAACAACATTTATTATCAAAACTTTTTATTAACTTCAAGAGAAAATCGTGAAAAATTCCAAGAAAAAGTTAAAACTAAATCTACAAAAAAGGTTCATTATTTATAAGAAAATATTAGCATTTGTTCTTTTCTTTTCAATAACAATAAGTCCTGTATTCTCTATAATAGAGGATGATTTTGTTGAGGCAACTCTTGATAAGAATTTGCAGAGAAAACCTTTCAAACAAAAGTATATAAAAGATTATTTTGCAGAGACAAACACCAACAAAAATACTCCAATACCAAAGGCTACTATACCTGAAGAAATTTTGCCGACAGTAATAAAGCCCTATACTAAAAGAAAATATATAATTACAGAAGAATTTCGTCCGTCTATTTCAATTAGAATATCTAAGCCGTTTACTACAAAAACTAAACCAGAAGAAGGGTCTTATTTGGAATTTGTAACAGTAAAAGACCTTGAGTACAATGGTAAAATTTATCCTGCCGGAACAATTGTAAAAGGAAGAGTAGAAACGGTCTCTCAAAATGCAATGAATGGAGATCCAGCCAATGTTGTGGTTGGAAGCTTTGATATACAAGGAGAACCCTTATATGGTGAGATTAGTAAAACCGGTGCTGATAGAATGCTTTGGCTAAAACCTCTTTCGTTTGCAGTAGGTTTTTTTGGAGTTCCCGGAATTCTTCTGATGTTTGTAAGAGGTGGACATGCAAAAATAAAACCTAAAGAGATTTATAAACTTAATTTTTAAATTTTCGGTTTTTGAGTGCGTAATTTTTTTTCTAAATTCATTGCAGTCTTGGTCTTAGCCAAACCACCCAGAGAAGTTTCTTTTAACAATGGAGACATGAGCTGTCCGGTTATTTTAAGAGTATCTACAATTTCGTCAATAGGAATTTTACTTTCAACTCCACATAGCGCCAATTCTGCGGCTGTAACAGCATGCACAGCAAGGAAAGCATTTCTTTTTATGCAAGGCACTTCTACTAAACCACAAACAGGATCACACGTTAAACCAAGAATGTTTTTTAAAGCTAAAGCTGTGGCATTTATAATTTCGTTAGAATTTCCACCCAACATTTGTACCAAAGCGGCAGCAGCCATTGCCGAAGCAACGCCGCATTCAGCTTGACAACCGGCAACGGCTCCAGCTAATTGAACTTTATTTGATACTATTAAACCTATTAAACCCGCAGTAAGAAGTCCGTTTATCTGCTGATTTTCTGTGATTTTAAGTTCTTCTGATACTGCAACAATAACAGAAGGTACAATTCCACAAGATCCAGCAGTTGGACAAGCGACTATCCTTCCCATTCTTAAATTTTCTTCTGCAGTTGCCAGAGCATAAGTTGTAATTTTTTCAAATATAGTGCCAAAAATAGCAGGTTTCTTGGCATAATTATTTATAAGTTTTGCACAATCATCTCCGCACCAGCCACTCACGGCTTTTTCTTTCGATGATAAGCCATTTTTTATGGCATCTTTCATTGCAAGTAAGTCTTCCAAAACTCGAAGCCTTATTACATCAATTACTTCACCTGATAAAAAAGCCTCTTCTTCTTGAGCAATTTCATAGATTTGCTTGTTTTCACTTTTACATTTGTCAAAAAGTTCTAAAAAAGATAATATTGTCATTACTTAAGTTTCCTGATATTAGTTACGAAAAATACATCCTTAATCTGTTTTACTTTCTCAACTACATCGTCTCCGACAGGTATATCAAGAGCAAGATACATAGAAGCAGAACCTCCCTTAGAACTTCTATCACAATGTAGAGATGCTATATTTACTTTTTGTTTTTGAATAATATTACTAACCATAGATATCATTCCCGGGCGATCTTTGTAAATCAAAAGTAACGTGTCGTAAGATCCGTCTATATTTACCGAAAATCCGTTTATGTTATTAATTCTAATTTCACCGGCACCGACTGAATCTCCAGATATCGTCATTTTGTCATCAAAAATTATATCTACAGAATTAGGATGTCGAGAAATATCCTCAACATAGTCATATGAATATGTTACATCTTTAACTTTTTCAAAAATTTCTTTTATTATCGGATCATCGACGTGATAGCCAAGCACGCCTGCTAATAACCCTTTATCAGTGCCGTGCCCAAAGCCTGTTGTGGCAAACGAATTGTAAAGAACAAATTTAACATCAGAAAAACTATTTTTAAATATATTTTTTGCCATAAGTCCCAATCTCACAGCACCCGCCGTATGAGAACTTGACGGACCAACCATTATTGGCGATATTACAGAAAAAATAGATTTTTGCTCCATTGTCTAATAATCTTCCTCTTTGCTGTCTTCATCTTTATCTGCATCAATATACTTTTTCATGATTCCTACAAGTGTGTTCTGCCAATCACTACTTTTTTCTAAGAAAAAGTCAGCTCCTCTTGCTTTACATTGAGCTTCAGTTTCTTTCCTTGGTGATGCAGTTATAACTCCAATAATAGTGTTTACGCCTGCAGCTGCAGCCATTTTCTTGAGCTCCGCTAACAATATAAAACCTTCTCTTTCTGTAGGTATGAATAAATCCATTACTATATAGGCATATTTTCTTTTTTTATACTTGTTTACTGCATCATATATCTCTTGAGAACAATCTACATCGTATTCAAATTGAGATAGTAAAATTTTGAGTTGGTAAGTTATAACACCCAAATCATCAACAACAAGAATTGCTGGACCTTTTTTTTCTTCAGTTTCTTCTTCTGGAAGAACTGAAGTTATAGTCCTACTATACAAAGTTTTTTTTGCGTTCTCATTCAACTCTTTTAGCAAGTCAACTATATTGATCAGTTGGTTTTTTAAGTCTAAAAGTTTTAAATCTTTAGGTGGCTTAGAATTTGTAATGTTGTAGAATAGTTCAAGAAATTCGTCATCTAAGTCAATACTTGGCATACTTTCTCCTATTAATTCATATTTGAAATTATATCATATTTAGCCCAAAAAGGTAAGTCGTATGTTTGTATTATTCAAGTTTTTGAATTTTAGAGTATAATTTGTTATATGAAGAAAAGATTTTTAAGTATTTTTTTGATTTTAATGTTGCTATCATCTACTGCTTTTGCTGAAGATAATTTCAATATTTTTAAATTGAGAATTTTTAATAATGATACTCGTGAAATAAAATCTTTATTAAATTCACAAGTGAAATATGCAAATAAGACTAATTTTAATAAGTTTATATCTACATATACCAATGATTATAAGAATTCAGATGGGCTTAATTTAGAGTCTTATTCTCAACTCGTAAAAGATTTGTGGAATACCTATGACAATATTGAATATGGTATAAAGATAAACGGAATTGCAGTAAATGATGATGAAGCCACTGTGAATGTTACAGAAACTTCATTTGCAGAAATTCCGGCTCCTGCAAACCTGGACGGTGTATTAAAAAGTGAAGCAAACAGTGTCTATTATCTAAAAAAATTAGATGGAGATTGGAAAGTTTCTTCTGACAAAGTCCTCTCAGAAACGACATCACTTCTATATGGGGAAGCCAGGAATCTTGATATAAAATTAACGGCGCCCAAAGAGATAGAGGCGGGTAAGGAATATACTGCTTCTTTGGAATTTACTCCGCCTGAAAATGTTATAGCTATAGCTTCGATAGCAAGTGATAAGGTTGAATATCCTCAAAAACAGGCTAAGGAAGTTTATAGAAAGTTTCCTGATGACAATATTTTAGAGAGAATTTTTGTTTCAAATTCTGATAATGCGAACGAATATGTAGTAGCGTCTATTGGTTTAACTAAAGCTGATATAACTGATTTAAGTATACAGTTGAGTTTAACAGGATTTGGATATAAAATAGTACGCGTAAATGTGGTTCCAAAACAAGGTGAGGATATAGATGTCAAAGACAGGTAAAATTATATATTTTCTAATATCTGTCATATTTTTTATTATATTTGATTTTATTTTATCAAACGAAATATTAAGAAGTCTTGCTGATATTCCTCAAAATCCTGTTTTGGATTTGATATATGTTAAGAATACTGGTGCTGCTTTTAGTATATTGCAAGATGCAAGAGTTTTCTTAATAAGTTTCTCAGTAACAGCTATTACATTGATTATTGCATATACGATTAAGCATCTCGAAAGAGCTTCTACAATTGCTTTATTTTGGACATCAATGCTTATATCGGGAATATTCTGCAATATGTATGAGAGAATTGTTTTAGGTTTTGTAAGAGATTTCTTTAAGCTTAATTTTATAAATTTTCCAGTCTTTAATATTTCTGATATTTTTATTAATATAAGTGTTTTTGCTATAGTTATAATTATCGTAAAACATAACTTCAAGAAAAATAATGAAAATAATAATTGATGAATTAAATTCAGATACAAGATTGGATATATTTTTAGCAGACTACCTAAAGGATTATTCTCGTTCTAAAATTCAATCAGAAATAAAAGAAGGTTTGGTTCAAGTAAATGACAAACACGTAAAATCTTCATATGTTTTAAAAGAAGGGGATGTGATAGATTTTACACCGTCAGCTCCAATTAGAATACTGCCTGAAAATATTCCTTTAGATATAGTATGGGAAGATGAAAATATGCTTGTTGTAAATAAGTCTTCAGGTATGTTAACTCACCCTACGACAATAGAAACAACAGGGACATTGGTGAATGCTTTGTTGTATAAATATGGAGACAAGCTCTCAGATATAAATGGTGAATTCAGACGTGGAATTTTACATCGACTAGACAGAAATACTTCCGGTCTTTTAATGATAGCTAAAAACAACAGGGCACACGAATATCTTGTCGATGCAATGAAAACCGGTAAAATTACAAAAAAATACCTAGCGATTGTAAAAGGAGTTATATCAGAGGATGAGTTTACGATAAACAAGCCCATAGCAAGAAACCTGAAACAACCTCATAAAATGATGGTTGGAGAGGGTGGGAAAGAAAGTGTTTCCATAGTTAAAGTTATAAAAAGATTTGAAGATGCCACTTTAATAGAAGTTCATTTGATAACCGGAAGGACACATCAAATAAGAGTTCATTTATCAAGTATAGGTCATCCTGTTTATAATGATACGCTTTATGGTTTTGGAAAAATGAAAATTAAAACAGAGGAACAAGTTCTTGAATCTTACAAACTAACTTTTCCAAGACCTTTTGACGGAGAATTAATTTCACTTGAAGTTCCTGAAGATGATAAATTAAAAAAAGTAATAAATGCTTTAACAAAATAAAAAATACTTGTTGCATAAAATAATAAACTGTGTCATAATCAGAGAAGGTTGGGAGCCTATAGTGAAAGAAGATGGTTATGTACTAAGTTCTTTTATTGTATCTGAAATTCGCTAAAAGTCGGGTGGTTAGCGAAAATTTAAGACCAACAGAGCCGTAAGTAAAAAAGGATGAGTACCTCACATTCATGGGTGAATTTAAGTTTAATTATGATTTTTTGAAGAAGAACGCAACTTCCGGAAGTTGGAGGCGTGGGTATGAGTATTACCAAAAAGATATGATAATGGAAGCTTATCCGGAGAAAAATTTCTTTAAGGGTAAAGTTAAGGGTAATTATCAGGATTTTTATGTAACGGATTTAATTTTCAAAAAGAATAAAATAGAGGCTAGATGTAATTGTCCTCTGAAAGAAGAGTGGTGCAAGCATTCTGTTTCAATTGCATTAAAAGCGATAGAGACGGGTGCTTATGACAATTGGATGTTCGAAAAATATGGTGTAGAACCTGATAGAACGGATGTGGATACAGAATTAAAAAAAGCACCTAATGGAAATTATATATTTCATTTTAATCCGAAAAGACGCCAGAATTTCTTTTCAATATTAGTAAGAGACAGATCTACAAATAAAATCGTAAGGTCATTAGAAAATATTTTACGCGCTTTAATAGAAGTACAAAAGAGTGATCCTGATTTTGAATTAAATGATGCGCAAAAAGCCGAGTTAGCTTTGTTTCAGACATTATTAAAAATTTCAAAGCAGGATAAAAAAGCAGGTTGGTACGATATTCCGATAACGAAATTTGCGCCTGTGTTTCCTTTAATGGCCGAATTGGAAGAAGTTTTGGATGAGAAGACGAAGGAGCGCATACAATTTACTAACAATGTTTGGAATTTGAATTTAGATGTATCAACAACAAGTATTAATGGTGCCACAAATATTGTTTTAGAGTTATTTTGGACACGTCCTGATAAAGAAGGGATAATTCCGTTTGAAGAAGTTAACTATTTTTCAAGACAAATAAAGTGGGGAAGGTATAAGAATATTATATTCCCTATAAATATAGCGATGAATGAACTTCCTCAAAGCATAATAAAATCAACCTTTACGGATTTAAAAGAAGCCGATGGCGGAAAGTTCGTATACGAAGATTTACCACATTTACAGGAGATAATGAATGTAACAATAGCTGAAAATATAAGCAAGCTGTTACTAGAACATAAACCTCCCATCAATGTAGTCACATTGGGTATAGACTATGATCAGTCGTTAAAGGCCTCATTAGAATTTGATTATTCAGGGGTTAGAGTTCCTTATTCTAAGAGTAAGGATAAATCACCTTATATATCAGTAAAAAGTCAGGAAGAAGATGGACTTGTGTACTGGATAAAAAGAGATTACGAACGTGAACAGATGTCATACAATATGCTTCTTGCTTGTAAGTTCGTGCCAATGCAAACTAACAATTTGGCTTTAGAAAAAGAAAACGCTATTGATTTTTATAATTACTATATTAAACAAGCAGGTGATGACTGGAAATTTGAAGAACATGATGATATGAACTTCTTCAAACTTATTGAAGAACCTTTCAAAATGTGTGCAAAAATTGATTTTTCAGAAGAATCTATTGATAGTATGGAAATTCAAATTTATGGTCAAGTAGGAGATGAAATAATAAACTTTGATGATATTTATGAAACAATTCAAAGTGGAGAAAAATATGCTCGTGTAAGAAGCTTAGGTTTTGTTGAATATCCAGCTCAAAATATTTATCAAATTATGCGTTCATTTAACTCTTTTGATGCGTATAGAAATAACGAAAACAAGTTTTTGGTAAAAACATATCGTGTAGGTTTGATTACAGAACTTCAGAACCAAGGTTTTGAACTTGTGATGAGTGAAAAATTTCAAAAGTTCTGGGAGCAAATTTCAACCTTCTCAACAACTTCAGACGGTGTAACTTTACCTGAGGGAGTTAATGCGGAATTCCGTGAATATCAATTGAAAGGTTTCCACTGGTTGTGGTTCTTATATCAATATGGCTTAAACGGTATCTTGGCTGATGATATGGGTTTAGGTAAAACTTTGCAGGCATTGAGTTTACTTCAAAAAGCTAAGGAAGTTGACGGCGCACAGCCTACACTTGTTATCGCACCAACTACGGTTGTATTTAACTGGGAAGCTGAAATTCAGAAATTTACACCTGGACTTAGTTGCCTTAAACTTACGGGAGCAGACAGAAAAGAGTGGTTTAAACATATTCCTGAGTATGATATCGTAATTACAAGTTATGCTCTTGTAAGAAGGGATATTGCAAAATTAAAGAAATATAATTTTAGATATATAATTCTTGATGAATCGCAAAATATTAAAAATGCAATTTCTCAAACAGCACAAGCGGTAAAAGAGCTTCAGTCAGACCATAAGTTGGCACTGTCAGGTACTCCTATCGAAAATAAACTGGAAGAATTATGGTCAGTATTTGATTTTCTTATGCCGGGCTTCTTGTTCAATGTTGCGGAATTTAATTACAGATACGTAACTCCTATTATGGAAAGACAAGATAAGACAGTTGAAAAACGTTTAAAACTTCAAATCTTCCCATTCATTCTGAGACGTATGAAACGAGATGTTGCAAAAGATCTTCCAGATAAAGTTGAAAATATGGCATATTGTGAACTTACTGACGAGCAAAGAGACTTTTATCTTGAAGTTCTTGATAGTACTAAAGAAGAATTATTCAAGAGTATTGAACTTAACGGACTTGAAAAGAGCAGAATGTCAATTTTTTCTGCCCTTCTTAGACTCCGTCAGATCTGCTGTCACCCTAAACTTTATGACAAAGAACATGTTAAAGGTGTCATAAAATCAGGTAAATTTGAATATTTGAAAGGTATGTTAGAACAAATTATTCAAGAAAAACACAGAGTGCTTTTATTCAGCCAATTTGTTGACATGCTTGATATAATAAAAGGTTGGTTGGAAAGGGAAGGTATTCCTTACGAATACTTGACAGGTAAAACGAAAGACAGACAGGCTGCTGTCGAAAACTTTAACAATAATCCGAATATACCGATATTCTTAATTAGTTTGAAAGCCGGCGGTACAGGTTTGAACTTAACAGGTGCAGATTATGTAATTCATTACGACCCATGGTGGAACCCTGCAGTTGAAGATCAGGCTACTGACAGAGCTTACCGTATTGGACAAACCAAGAAAGTATTTGTATACAGGCTTATTACTAAAAATACAGTTGAAGAAAAAATTCAGAAGATTAAAGGACGCAAACGTGACCTTGTTGACAGCGTAGTTTCTATAGATAGAAATATCACAAAGTCATTGACAATGGATGATATCAAAGAGATCTTCTCTGTAGATTAGGTTTATTTCGGATTTCCGTTCATTATCCTTAATTTTAAAACTCTAACATCGAATAAATCTTTAAAGTTATCTGGCAGCTTAAGAAACCTTCTTTGTTCTTCTGTAATGTTTTTCAATAGATTTTTCATTGCTCCTATGTATTTATTAGTAAAATCTGTTTCATCTTTTAAATACATATGAGTTAATAACGGAGGAGTTTTAGGCTCATTTGGATTAAGTAAATAATTCATAACAACAGCTAAGTCTGTTCTGTGCAGTCCTAGTAAACATGCCATATAAAACTTTCCTTGATCCATCAGCTTAAAAAATTCCGGAAGCATAGAAATAAAATTATTATTTTCAACTTGGCGTTCTGCTTGAGACAAATTTGATGTAAAAGGTTCATTAAATATTGGCATGTTAATTTTTATTTTAAAGTTAAAATAATCCAAGCCATTTTCTTTGCACGCCATAGCGTACTTTGAATCATCGCTACCTTCTTTTCTTAAATCAATAATGGTATTAATACCACACTCTTTTAGCTCTCTAAGAAGAATTCTCTTTTGGTTCGCTAAAGTAACACCTCTAATTGAATTTGAATCTATTAATCTAAAATTTTTAATTCCCAACTGTTTTAACCTTGCAATATCAAGACTACCAGTGTTTTGTACAAATTCATCTTCTTTGGGGATTTGTGTGATTGACTTAAAATTTATAGATTTAGCCTGAGGAGATTTTGTATTAAATTTAAAAAAAATTATCGGTGCAACTTTCATAACCTGTATAAAAAGTGTAAAAATTTTTTTTGCTACCTTATATTATTTAAAATAATCATCACTGATAACAAAATAAAAGAAATTAGCGAAGAAATGCCGACAAAGATCCAGAAAATAGGCTTTCTGTTTTTGTTTGAAGTTTTCATTGAATAAACTTGCTGCGGTGGTGACTTTTTAGTTTTTGAAGGCTTTTTCTTTTTAATTTCTTCAAATCTTTCCTCAAATTCTTCTTTCAAAGAAGGTTTCCCTGTCATTAAAAGATTCACGTCGTATTGTTTTTTTAAGATAGCTTTACTGCCTTTTTTATACAAAACCGCATAATTAATAGAAGCTTCAAAAGCTCTTTGCAAGCATTCAAATGCCAAAATTCCGTCACGTTTAACAGTTGATGAGTGAACAGAAATATTACCTTGCTTTTTCAAAAAATACAAATCATCAATAAATTCTTTCTCAGAAATAGAATGAGCATTATCTTTTAATGTAGCAAGCATTTCGTCAAAACTTCCATCATACTGTCGTTTTTGAGCAAGAATATTTTTACAAATTTGTTCACCAAATCTTCTTGTCTGCCCCATGCATTGTTCAAAAAATTCTGCAGTATATAATTTTTCTGCCTCAGTAATTATATCGTACAAGTTATTATCAATCTTCTTTAAAAAATCAAAATTATTCATTAATTAATAGCGCTCCTTGAATGACAAATGGCAATTGCAATAGCATCAAAAGTATCATCTAATTTCGGAAGGTTATCGGAATTAAGAGTTATTTTTACCATCTGCTCAACCTCTTTTTTTTCAGCTCTACCATACCCTGTAAGAACCTGTTTAACTTCCATTGGAGTATAGCTGTAAATTGGAACATTAAATTTTTCAAGAACAGTTATTATAACCCCCCTTGCTTCTGCAACAGGAATAACAGTTTTTTGGTTTTTGAAAAAGAAGAGTTCTTCAACAGATGCACAATCAGGTTGATATTTTTCTACAATGGTCGTTAAATCATTATAAATTTCCAAAAGTCTTTTGGAATCAGAAAGCTTCTTATCCGTTTGGATTGAACCTGATGTCAGCAGTGTAATTTCATGATTTTCTACTTCTATAAGTCCATACCCGACAATTGCCATACCCGGGTCTATTCCCAAAATTTTCATAGAGACAATTATAACAGTAACTTAACATTTCCGCAATTAATCGTGACAAAAGTTTCTTTTCGCGATATCATAAATGTGATATAAATAAAAGAAAAGGTTTTTTCATGGAAAAAGAAATGGTTATAGGTATTCCCAGA
>CALUVP010000167.1 GCA_944324215.1 Candidatus Gastranaerophilales bacterium
TTATGCACAACTTCAAATAATTTTGTAATAAAACTCTTAATCTCATTACTATCAGGTTCAGAGCCATAACTGATATAGTACAAATCCATAGGTAAAAACCCTTTTTCATTAGGATAAAGATAGTTTATATCAAGCTTTTTTGCTCCATGTTTTTGATAAAAATCAATTCTTCTTATTGTATTAAAGTTCTCTAAATCAGGCTTCTCTACCTCAAGAAAACATCCTTTTTTATCCCGAAACACCTCCCTTAATTTCTCTAAAATCTTACCCCCATAACCTTGAGAGTGGAATTTCTTATACACTGCAATATAATCAATAAATATAAAGTCCTGATATTCAAAAATAACAACATACCCGACAGGAACTTTTTCAATAACATTATAGATATAGTAATTGTCTCCGGCAATACTCTGAAATTTTTCCAAACTTTTCATTTCAGAAGCCGGAAACTGGGATAGCATATCATCATAAATAACACTAAAATCAGACGTCTTTATAAGCTCCATAAATACATTATAACAAATTGCTTCACTTATTACTATTCCTTATTTTTTTTCAAATATTTTTTTAAACTTTCTTTTAAGCTCTCGCCCTCATATACATAAATAACCTCATCGTAAATATAAGGGAAATCTATAACATTATCTTTAACTTTATACGCGTTTTCACGGAAAACAATTGTATTTACCTCACTAATAAAATCCCTAAGTTTCAATTCATAATGAATCAGGTAAAATAAATTACCTTCAAGCATTTTTGCTCTCTGACTAATTTCTTCTGCAAATCCGACTTCTCCATACAACTCTTTTTCAACAGAATCAATCATTTCATGCAAAATCTTAAGAGTTCTGTCCAAATAATCCAGAAAATATCCGTATTCTATATTTAAATCTTCCACAGACATATATTTTTATACCATTTTACTATATCGCGTTCGCGAAAGCGAAAATTATAATAATATTTTAACATTATCATTATGAATAGTAAAATAGCAAATAAAAAGAAACTTATACGTAACGCTCTGGCTGAAACCATAAAAGAACACCGCGGGGAGCAGAGTATGTTCAAGTTCTGTAGTGAAAATGATATATCGCTATCAGTTTTAAGTGAAGCTGAAAGAGGAAAGAAAGATCCTCAACTTACAACTGTTTTTAAAATCGCAGAAGCTTTTTCAATGAAAGCCGGAGATTTTGTAAATGAGATTGCAGCAAAACTCCCAAAAGATTTTTACATGATTGAAAAATAAAAATACAAAGGAAAAGTTTTGAACAAAAATCTAACAGTAAATGGAAATTCTTGGATAATTTATATAAATAAACTATTTACTGAAATGCTCGGTATACACCCAGATGAGCGTAGAGTAGAATTAAATATAAAGAAAAATATTCTATATATAACAAAAGCTTCAAACATCCCTGCAAGACAGAACCTTATTCATAAACAGCTTATTAAAAGAGGCGGGGGCTATGGTTTGGTACTGTCTAAACCGATTTTAGGATTGCTGAATATAAACCCTGAAAAAGATTCTGTAGAAATCAGTGTTGAAGAAAATACGATTATTGTAAAAAAAGCAAACTAATAATTATTAAAATACGGGCGAATTTGTTTCACTAATTCGCCCGCTCTATTAATGTTTGGTATAGGAGTTTTTGGATAAATTTAAAATATAAAATTTACCCCCTTACCCCTTTTCCACTAAGAAATTCTACCAGGAACAACAACTCCGCCTTTTAAATTCTTCTTATAAAATTCTACGTGCGGTTGAAGTACGCTGTCTAAAACTTCAGGTAATTCACGTCCTTGCATTATTGCTTCTACAATTTCTTGGTAAACTGTTGCAAATGCTCTCAATTGAGTTACTGCACCTGCAGCTTGAGGTGTTAAACCAAGTTTTGTTGTTTCTACATATTCTTTAAAGAAAGCACCTGTTACTTCATAAGACTTAGTTAATGCGCCGATATAAGCTTCTGCGTTTTCTGAACATACACCCTTATCTACAGGAACAGTAAGAGCAAATACAAGTTTGTTTGCAGGGTTGAAGTGTGCTTCTGCTGAGTGGTGCATTGCATCAGGAACCTTTGCAACTTGTTTTAAAGTGTCTTTTACAGATTCGTTTTGCATTTGTGCATGCCAGTAAACTGTGTTTTCAAACATTGAGCCCATATATTGATGAACCGAAGCGTCTATTCCGTTTAACTTCGCATCAGCCCAGAAAATACCTTCTTTTAAAGCATCATTCATTTCTATATCATCAGAAAGTGAAAGTGAAGAAATTTCTTGAGCAGACATAAGCATAGATTTCATATCTTCTTTGCTCATGCCGGCATATGCAAGTGCGAATAGAGCGTGATCATCAAAAGCAGAGAATCTTCCGCCAACATCATCGTGGATGTATAAATCGCCTAACCAGCCATTTTCGTTAGAAGTTCTTCTTAATTCGCTCTTTTCAGCATTCTTGTCAGTTACTGCGATAAAATGTTTTGCTGTTGATTTTTTAGCTTCTTCAACAGATTGACCTTTTGCAATATAAGCATCTTCAAGCATTTTTTGAATTCTTAAAAATCCGTCTTTTGTTTCAAAAGTTGAACCTGACTTTGATGCAATTAAGTAATTTGAATTTAGAACATCATTACCTAATTTTTCCAAAAATCTTGCAAAGCTTATTGAGTCAACATCTGAATAGAAGAAGATTTTATCAGAGCAAATGTTTAGACCGTTTATTCCTAACATGTGCTCAACAGTGTGTTTAGAACCGCCAATACCAATTACGCTAAGTTTATCAACACCTGTTTGAGTTTGAAGTTTTGAAGCTAAAGAATAAATATCATCTAATCTTTTAGCTTGTTCTTGTGGCAAATTAACCCAATTTAAGAATTTACCAGGTTGATTTGCACGAGAAGAAAATTCTTTTACAAATTCAGATACTTTAGATGAGTACTTAGAAAAGTCTACACCTGAAAAAGTTGTTTTTAATGATGAATTTTTAGTTAACATATTTAACTCTCCTTTTTTCTATATAATACCATAAGCAAGATTCTTTACTAGAAAATTCTTTGAAATGTATTTATGCTAGAATTACTTGTATGAAACTATCTCCAATCAATAACTTAAAATTTAAGGCGAATTTTTTCAAAGTTGAAAAATATGGGCAAAGCACAGGGATTTATATATGTACAGACAACTCTGAAAAACTCGGCAATCAGCCTATCCTTGAAACTACTAATATAACTTCGCCAATGGTATATGATGGTAAATACTATATAGAGAAATTACCTTTTAATCAAAATAAATATAAGATAAAATATGCAGATACAGGAAAATATGAAAATCAAGGAATTGAAAAAAGCTTAAGTCCTGAATTGTTATTAATCTTATCTAAAAATTCAGAACAATCACAGAATTTTATACTCTCTAAAGGCACCGCTCAAGGAAGATTAGTACAAGCAAAAAATATTGATGATTCAATCTTAAACTCAAAAGAACCCTTAATTATAATTTGTGATAATGATGAAGAATGTTATAAATATCTTACTAGAGCTAATGGAGTTATTATGAAATCAGGCTCTGCTGATTTGTTATCACATTTTGCAGCTATTTGTAGAGATTATTTTTCTTTTGGAATGTATGTCACGGATAAAAAAACTTCAAATGACTTATCTAATTTAGAAGGAAAATTAATTTCCATATCAAATAAAAATAAAAATCTTGAGTACTTTCAGATAGATAATATTGCGAAAAGCTCTCAGGGGAAAAACACTATTGAAGTTCCACCAATGAGAAGATTTGATAAAATTTTATCCTTGGATGAGTGCGAAAAAGATACAGTAGGAAACAAAGCATATAATCTTAAACGGATGAAAGATTTAGTCAAAGAGGGTAAATTACAAGAAGTAATTATTCCGAGTGCTTTTGTGCTACCTTATGGCTATTTAGAAAAAGTTGAAAATATAATTAAAGAAAAC
>CALUVP010000168.1 GCA_944324215.1 Candidatus Gastranaerophilales bacterium
CCGATTTTCTCGGCAAGGTCTTTTGCGCTGAACTCGAATTTGTCGTTATATACAAATCCGTCGCTTCCCGTATTGTAAGGCGGATCTATGTAAATGCACTTGATCGCTCCTGCGTAAGAATGTTTCATATGTTGCAATGCGTCCAAGTTGTCGCCGACAATATAAATATTTTCGGAAGGATTATCCTTGTTGCTTTCGTCGGGAACAATGACCGTTTCGGATTCGAGGTTTGAAAGATACCGCGCATAAGACTTACCCAAAAAATTAAGCGCATAGCCTTCCTTTTTAATGCTGATATCCTTTGTCTTAACGAGTTCTTCGAAAATCGCCATATCGAAATTGCCGCTTGCATCGAAGCACTGCGGAAAGTGTTCCTTCAAAGCCTCCATTTCTTTGCTGTTTACTTGTATGTTTTCGTTATCTTTTATAGTATCTTGCAACATATCTTTAACTCCTTAATTCCTTTAACCTTTTAATAAACTTATCTCTTGACTGTTCCCAATGATTTTCGCTTGGCATGTCTATCCCAAACATTTCTACAACTTTAGTTTTAAAGTTGTTGAGTCTGTACTTATCATCCGCCCTAAACCAAACAGGTTGATTATCTAATAGACCTTTTATTTTAGAAGAATCAAAATCAGGCTCTAATATTTCTTGATAGTCCCTATTATTGACCCAAATTGCACCAACCTCGTTTAAACAGCAGGGGCTGTTAAAATAATTGTCAGTATACCATAGGACGAAGAAAGTATCCTGATTTTGTAGTTCAGTTTTAACTTTGTTTTTATTTGGGTGACCATTTTCTATATAATAATCGGGGTGAGAACTGCAAAATATGTATTTTTCTTCTGTATTCTGAGTTGGGTGCGGAACTCCTATTGCATGCAGAAGTTCAATAAATAAATCAACCGACGTTTTGTCTTTTTCACTATGGCTAATGAATATCTTGTTTTTTGCATCTTTGCATAGCTTTTGTTTCAATTCAAGTATCACTTTTGCAAGGATATCAATCTCTTTTAAATTGAGAGACCAAGTTCTGGAATTATAGTAATACTCATTTATCAAGGAATACTGTTCTCTATAAAGCTTTTCTATGTTGTGTTTTTGCACAAAAGCTACGACCTTTTCTTTATATATTGCATAAGTTGGATTCTTATAGTTTATATATTTATTTTCATTTGCAAGTATATCTTGTCGCATAACTTCGCATAATTGCAACAATTCGTTTATTTCCGTAAGCGCCTCGTATTTTTTACCCATTATTGGTTCCTCAATCCGTTTTCTCCTTATTTAACTTAACAATAGCCGTCAAAATTGAAAAATTATTCTTCAAATTTTATATTATTTTCTTTACAAAGAGCAATAAAACTTTGTTGAGATTTGTAGGTGGGCATAGAATGCCCGGTTTCCCATCGATTGACCGTAGCAAAAGATACCCCCAAAAGTGATGCAAGTTTCTCTTGACTTAAATTTAATTGCTTCCTGACATATTTGACTTTATCGGCAAATTCCATCTAAGCTTCTCCAAAAGAAATTATAACATTTTTATTATAACATAAGTGTTATAAAAAGCAAATATATTTTTCCATTGCGACAACATAATTAACTTATTTCAAAGTTTACTTATACTGCAAAATATGCTATCATCTATTATGCAATAGCAAATTATATAAAACTGTTTGCTATCATTTAAACACGAGGTCATTATGAGAAAAATTAATATTTTTCAAATGGAACCGGAGTTCATTTTAGGCGATTCGCAAAATTTGCATGCTTTACAAAAGAAATTAAACGAAGATGCATTATTGTTATCACAGATCGAAATTGACTACAATAATGATCGAAATAAATTTAATCAGGAATTTGTTTCCGCCAAAATCAATTACTTAAAAAATCAACATCTTTATTGTTGGTTGATTTTGAAACACTATTTTGATCAAGCTATTAATTCCGAAATCAAAACCTTTCCGGATTTTCAGAAAGAAGAAATGAGAAAAAAAGGATGGATGATTCCGCAATATTACATTAACAAATCAATTATGGCAACCGGGGGAAGCCCGGTAACTACGGAAGATTTATATGTTAGAAACATAGATAAGCTTTTCAACACTTTATTTAACTTTAGTATAGGAGAAAAGAATTCAAGAATTGACAGGTATTATCAGCAAGCAATCTCAAACTATAAGAATCAGTGCTATTATTCTTGTGCAGTATCGCTTTTCCCTATTATTGAATCTTACCATCAATTTATAAATCATTTCAACGATGATAGTTTTTATAAAATTAAAGATAATCTTGAAAGTCTCACAGAAAAGATGGAAAATGTCAAACAAATTTACAACATTAAAATAAAGTATTACATAGACTTGGTAAAGCAATTTAATGAGTTAGCAAAAGAACACTACTTCAAGAAATCTCTTTCCAGAAAAAACGAACCCGCAATAATCAACCGCAATAGAATCATGCACGGGCTTTTTACCAGAGAAATAAGTCAAAAAGATTGTTTGCAACTATTCTGTGTTATTTCCAATATGGTGGTCATAAAAAATATGATTGACGCAAATGAGAGAATGAATGAAATTGAAAAAGAATTAGCAAAATTACAAGAATCTATCGCAAAACCAAAAGACTAGCTCTTACCTCATATAATACTATTCGATTTACGTTACACACTCTCCGCCAAAAAGAGTCGCGTTCGAACACGCGGCTTTTTTCTGTGTAATCAACTAGCCGCAGGATAATTCCTGCGGCTAGTTTTTTTGAATGCGTAGTTGCGTTTAAGCCGATTATTTTATGAAAGGATAGAGTTTCCGGAGAACAGCGCCCGCGATGAGTTTCTTCTTGTAGAGAACGGCGATTATACCGTAGGCGATGAGCAACGCTCCCGCAGCGGAGCCTACGACAATACCCGCTATCTCGCCGCCGCTGAGTCCTTCGCCTTCGGGGCTCTCGGCTCCGCC
>CALUVP010000169.1 GCA_944324215.1 Candidatus Gastranaerophilales bacterium
CAGACAGTATAGAAGAAGATTTGGCGTCTTTTTGCGAAAAGGTACGCTCTTTAACTTACAATACGAGACCTACAATTGTCGGCCTTTCAAAGTCTGCTGATATAAATGATAGAATAAGGGTTTTAGGTAGTGGTGCAGACGATTTTTTGAGTGAACCGGTAAATATTGAAGAGTTTAAAATGCGAATAAGAGCCCACCTTAGACGAGATATTGAATCAAATTCAGACAGTGTTACGCTTTTGCCTAACAAGAAATTTGTAATTAAGGCTTTAAAACGACTTATAAATAATGATAATAAATCTGCATCTTTGTTAATAAGTGTCGAAAATTTGGAGAATTACAAAAGCGTGTATTCGGATATTGCAGGAGATAAGCTTTTGCAGACTCTTGTTGCTATAACTAAATCAGCACTTGATAAAAATGATTTTTTTGCACAGTTAGATGAAACCAATTTTCTTATTCTAACAAATCCATATAGTGCAGAAAAAATGGCAGCATTTTTAACTTTTGCATTTGATACAGTTGCACCAAAATTTTATTCAGAACAAGACTCAAAACGCGGTTATACGTTGCTCAAAGGTGATAGAGAAGCCGGAATGAGGGCTAATTTTGTGTCTGTTTTAATTGGCGGTATCATAGATAATTATGAAATGATATCTTCTACTGATACTTTGCTAAATCGATTGTATGCAATCAAAAAGATTGCTAAGGTTCCTTCTGGTTCAAATTATGCAATTGATAGAGTAAAACTTACCGGTGAAAATTCTGTAGTCGTTCCTAAAGTTAACAGAAGCGTGTACATAAATGAACCGGATGAGGCTTTGGCGTTGTTGCTAAAAACAACTCTGGAATTACAGGGTTATAATGTTAAGGAGAATTTGGATATTGAATCTAATGAACAACCAAGCATAATAATCCTAGATAGTGGTGATGATATGTCTGGTTTGAATATATGTAGGGATTTAAAAGCGTGTTTGAATCTTGTGAATACCAAAATCATTGTGACAAGCACAGTACATGACAAATCCGCAATTTTGGACGCAGGGGCGGATTTGTATTTGCCAAAACCTTATGAAATATCAGATTTGATAATGTGGATAGAATATTTTCAAAAAGGCGAATAATAGAGTTGGTAAAAAACTCTTGCAAAAAAAGCTTGATGTGTTATTTTAGAGAAGTACCAGAGAAAAAGGTTTGAAAATTAAATAAGCGGATATGCGTCCGTAGCTCAGCTGGATAGAGCATCTGCCTTCTAAGCAGAGGGTCGCGCGTTCGAATCGCGCCGGGCGTAGATAAAAGGAGATAGGATCAAACCTATCTCCTTTTATTTTGTGACAAAGCAAAGATAAGACTGCCAATTACGCTGAGCGTATTTTTAATAAAAAAAGCGGGTTTTGAAACCCGCTTTTTATCGTTATGATTCCTTTAAATGCTTGAAGTGTTTGTAGATATATAAAATTCCAAGAATGCCGAAAATTACAACAATTAAAATATCAAATTTATGCCATAAGTGTTTAAACATTTCCATATTTTGTCCGAATTTTACGCCAACGTAGACAAGCAAATAACTCCAGACAAGAGAACCTAAAAATGTAAGAGTAAAGAATATGCGTTTTTTTGCTCTCAAAATGCCTGCAGGTAATGATATGAATGTTCTTATTACGGGAAGCATTCTGCAAATAAAGAATGCCCAATCGCCATACTTTTCAACCCATTTATCCGCATCATCCAAGTCCTTGTGAGAAACTAAAAAATATTTTCCGTATTTTTCGACAAACTTACGTCCGCCGAAGTAGCCTAAATAATATGAAGGGATTGAGCCCAAAACGCAACCGAAGGCTCCTGCCCAAGCTGCTATATGGAAATTCATTTCACCTTTACTTACGATATACCCTGCAAAAGGCAAAATTGCTTCGCTAGGGAGTGGAATATTGCAGGATTCTATTGCCATCAAAAGGCTTATTCCAAAAGGTCCCATTGCTGTAATAACATGCTCTATAAAGCTTACCAAATATGACAAAATTAAATTTATATATTCCATAAAACTCCCTCTATTTCTTACATTCTGTATAATAACAAAAAAATGTTTAAAAATGAAATTTCATCCTACCCTTTTTTGTCTAAAAGGGTATTTACACTGTCATAAATTTTTTGAAAAATTTGATTAGGTGCAAGTTTGGGACATCTTCTTAGGGTGTTACCCTTGTTATATGAAATTAAAACATCTGTTAATTCTTCAATTGGCTTAATTATATTTTTAGCAAGAGTTCGCATAAGAAGAATCCCAAGTCCCCAAGTCATTATGGCGAGAAAAACTATAACCCAGCTTGCAGCAGAGCTTAGTTTTTTTGCTTTCAAAGCTGCATCTTTCATCGCAAGTCTGTTTAGGCGGGACAATTCTATAATATTATCAACAGTAACTTCCCTTAAATTAGGATTATTGAAGCTTGATTTGTAATTCTTTTCAATTTTTTTAATAGCTTCAGCTTCACCCTGCTCGGTAATATTTGCTTCTCCGTCTTTCAGTGCTTGTTCAAAAAGGTTAATATCCTTTTTGACAGTCAAAGCTGACATCATCTGCTCCGTTATATAAAGCGATTGAGTATTATGTTCATTAATTTGTTCAATAGCGGGAGCTAACCTTAAGAACCCTCTTATACCTGCGATTGCAAGAAGGGTTGAAAATATTAATAGTAGTATGAATGATGAGTAAAACGATTTTGAAAAATTCATTATTTATTCTCCTCAATCATTTTGGCAATTGCATCTTCTGTGCATACAAGTAGAAGTTTATCCTTGGTGTTTAAAACTTCATTTGGGAAAGGTCTTGTAAGTTTGTTTCCTTTTTTAATAGCAGCAACTATTATTCCGTATTTGTTAGGAAGAGCAAGTTCAATCAGGGTTTTTCCTTCCATAAACGGTTGAACATTTATCTCCAGTAGCTGAATATTTTCAGAAGTTTCATCGTTTATGATATTTTGGAACAAAATTTTATATGCAAATTTTCTTCCGTATTCTGCATCAGGATTAATAACGCTTTTTGCTCCAACAGCTTTCAAGATTCTTTCATGAATATTATCAGTAGCTCTTGCAATAACGTTTTCGCATCCCATTTGTCTTAGAATTGCTGTTGTAAGAATGGAAGGTTCTCTAGCGCCGATTGCGCAAATAACAACATCTCTTTCTTTCGGACAAAGTTTTGCAACAGCAGTTTCATCTGTAGCATCAAGGCAAATCGCATCGTCAAGAAAGCTTGCAGCCTCCTCAATAATTTCTTTATCGTTATCAGCTGCAATAACTTCTGCACCCTTTTCGGAAAGTGTTCTTGCAAGTGACATTCCAAACTGACCTAAACCTATTATCAAAACCTGAGTTGACATTATTTTTTCTCCTATGTTAATGAAATTTTTGCATCAGGATAACTGACTCGAGTATCAGTTATCTTGGAGTTTAAGTAACACAACAATGTTGCAGGAGCGACCCTGCCTAAAAACATTGTTGCGATTATAATAATTTTCCCGACTCCGTCAAGGGTTGTTGTAGCACCCATCGTAAGCCCGACAGTACCCAGTGCGGAAGTCGCTTCAAAGATTAATTTTAATGGATCTGTCGATTGAGTCGTCAATAACATTAAAATAGATAGTGAAAGAATAAATGAGTAAATAAAAATTAATGTTATTGCCTTTTGAATAGTTTCAAACTTAATTGCTCTGTTTCTGATAATGTTATTTTCGCCTTTTAAAGTGTTCCAGAAAACGAGGAAAAATACACCAATAGTAGTTGTTTTCAAACCGCCTGCAGTACTTCCAGGAGAGCCTCCGATAATCATAAGCCCAATCATTAGAAGGTATGTTCCCATATTAATATTGCTTAAATCAACAGAATTAAACCCCGCCGTTCTCGTTGTTGCAGATTGAAACCAAGCATTACTAATTTTATCCATAATGCTCATCCCGCAGAGGACTCCGTTATATTCTGATATAAAGAAAAATAATGTTCCTATAATTAAAAGGACTATTGTTGTATAAAAAACAATAATAGATACCGGAGGAAGTTTTTTTCTCTTAAATAAGTTTGTAAGCGTTACACATATTGCAGGGGAAATTCCGCCTAAGATTATAAGAAAAGATATTGTATAAATGATTACAGGATAATGGTTATAGCTTACGAGATTATCATTAGTAAAGAAAAATCCTGCGTTACAGAATGCTGATA
>CALUVP010000170.1 GCA_944324215.1 Candidatus Gastranaerophilales bacterium
TTTTAATTTTAAAATCTTCACCCCTTTGCCAAAAAAGCCATTTTATTATATTATAATACAATAAGATGAGAGGATGAAATGACTTTAGAAAACTTCATTTATGAGTCCGTTTCAGAAATACTCAATGGAGAGTATGAAGAAGTAAAAAATAGAATAGAAAAACATAGAGATATTTACCAAAACGATACCGCTATATGCTTTAGCATGCTTGCTCTTGCAGCTTTTTTACGAAATGATAATACAAAATTTTACCAATTCATGAATGATGCGGTGTTTTTAGTTGAGCAGACACAAGATGCTATTACAAAAATATTACATGAAATGATTCTTGGTTTTATAAATTTTACCGAAAAAAATACGACTTTATATGCCATAAATTATAATCAAGCTCGAAAGCTTGCGATAAAAACTCAAAAAACAGACTTCTTTGAAAAATTAAATTCATTATTAAAATGTCCGCCGATAAGTCATTATAATAGTAACCATAACCAAACAAAAGATCCTTTGGTTGCGCTGGTTAATATCGGACAAGCTGTTGCTGCAGAAAAAAATATAGACCTACTTATAAAAACTATTGCAGAAGAAACAAAAACAGCATTAAATGCAGATCGCTGTACTGTTTATATGTATGATAAAGAACACAATGAATTATATTCAAAAGTGGCAACCGGACTTGATACAAAGGAATTAAGAATTCCAGCAAATAAAGGCTTAGCAGGACACGTACTCCAAACAGGAGAGACAATAAATATAAGAGACGCCTATACTGACAAGCGTTTTAACCCCGAAGTAGATAAAAAAACAGGTTACAGAACCAAAACAATATTGTGCATGCCTATAAAGAATTTCAATCAAGAAATAATAGGTGTTTTTCAAGTTCTAAACAAATTTGATGAGTATTTTACACCTGATGACGAGGATTTATTAGTAGCAATAGCTTCAAGTGCTGGTATTTCTTTAGAAAATGCTCAATTGTTCGAAAAACAAAGAAAACTTCTTGAAGAACAAAAGGTTGTGTTGGATAGTTTTATTGAAACCCTTGCTACATCTATCGATGCAAGAGACAAAATTACTTCCGGTCATTCTTCCAGAGTAAAAATGTATGCTTCACTTATTGCTCAAGAATTTGGAATGGAGAAGAATGATTTATACATTTTAGAAAAAGCTGCTGCATTGCATGATATTGGTAAGATAGGTATAAAGGATTCTGTTTTACAAAAGGAAGGCAAGTTGACGCCAGAAGAGTATAAACATATCCAACAGCACGTTGAAATTACGCATCATATTTTAGAAAAAATACATATGTCTAAAGATTTTCAGCAAATAACTGAAATTGCTTGTTCTCATCACGAGAAATATGACGGTACAGGGTATTACAGACACTTAAAGGGTGAAGAGATACCTTTTGGCGGAAGGATTTTAGCAGTATCCGACGTTTTTGATGCCATAACTTCAAAAAGGCACTATAGAGATAAAATGCCTATAGAAAAAGTTATTGATATAATTAAAAACGGTGCAGGAACTCATTTTGACCCAAAAGTTGTTGACAAATTTTTAGCTATAAAACTTAACAAAATTGTAGGAGTTTTTATTACAGAAAACCACATGACTATTGATAAAGATGATTTGGTTACATTAGAAAAATATAACCTACTTGATTTATATTACTCAATAGTAAATAATTGTAGTAACAAGCTGTTGCAAGTTTTTAATAAATATTACGTAGGTGTAGATTTAGAGCATGAATAAGAAGATATTTAGCAAACTATTAATAACCACATTACTATTAACCTCCGTGCCTGTAGTAAATGCAGAGGAGGTAAAACAGCTTAAAGTAAAAGCTGAAACTAATGTTGCCAATATGGATATGGTTATTAAGGATAACTTTGTTAAATCTAAATATGCCTCAGCAGAAAATCGTTTTGCTCAAAATAATATTAAAGCTGCATATGATGATTTTAATGATTTAGTACAGCGTGCTTCGCATGACGATTATGTATTTTTAGTATATGGAATGAAAATGGCAGAATACGGATTTTTCGACTTGACAGAGGCGTTAATCAACAAGCTAGATTCAAACGTTTTTACAGCGTCATATGTAAAGGATATTAAGAAATATTATTATCCTTCTGCGATGGTAAAACCAAAAGATATAGTATATCTTGCGGATGCTTATTCAAATATTATGTATAATAATATGGCTATAGAAACAACATCAGAACTTTTGAATAGCAATCAAGTCGGAGAAAGTGATTATAAAAATTATTTAATAGCTCTCGGGTATTATAAATCTAATAATTTACAACAGGCGTTAAAGTACGTAAATAATGCGATTATTGAGAATGATACAAACATTAATTATCAGTCTCTCAAAGCAAAGATTTTAGCAGATTTAAACAAACCAAAACAAGCTTTAAAAGTTTTGGATAAAATTAAGAAAACAGAATTTCTGACCGTAGATTTTCAAAATAGAGTAAAATCTGTTGAAGAGTACATTCTGTATAAGACCTCGAAAGAGGAACCTTTAAAAGATTACCATTTAGCGTATTATTACCATTTACAAAATAAAAGTTTGTTGGCAACAAAGGTGCTTCAAACTGCCATATTACAAGCAAAGCAATATAGTCCAATGATTTTCTCATTGTTAGGTAAAATTTACTATGAAAATAATGAACCTCTAAAGGCTGAGGAATTTGCTTCAAGAGCTTATAGAGAGGACAAAAATAATTATGTTGCAGTAATTACACTTGCAGACATAAGTTACGATAATAGGAAATTTGAAGAAGCTTTAAAATACTATAAGAGAGCACAAAAGCTTACTAGAGATGCAGAACCTGATGTAGGAGTTGCAAAAACCTATTTGGCATTGGAAAAAGACAAAAAGTCACAAAAAATGTATGAAAAATTGTTAAAAAAGCATAATTCAAATGAAGAATTATTGGTAGAATCGTTGCAAGTTTTTCCACAAAAGGCTGATTATTACTTGCCTAAAGTCGCATCTATTGATATTTCGAACAATGATATATGGCTGGGTTTAGCGAATTTGGCAATAAGAGACAAAAATTTCAATATGGCTGCAACTTACTTAAACAATTCTTACTATATTGACGCAAATAATTTTAAATATTATTATTATTTAAGTCTTGTACTTAGGGCAAAAGGTGATGTAGAACTTGCAAATCAGTCTTTAATAAGATGTTCAAGACTAAATTCGGACTATTCAGCAGATGTAAATCCGGGACATAGTGTGTATGAAGAGTAATATTTTAATAATTGAAGATCACGAATTAACAAGATTTGGACTTAAGACTGCCTTTGAGTCTTGTGATTTTGTAGGTAATATCTATGAAGCTGAATCTGCAGAAAAAGGATTAGAAATAGCTAATAATAACAACATAAACTTAATTATAATGGATTTAGGCTTACCTGGTATGAACGGAATTGAGGCTACTAAAAAGATAAAAGAATTCAACAAAGACATAAAAATAGTAATTCTTACCTCACACAATGATGAGCAAGAGGTTTTGAGGAGTCTAAAAGCAGGTGCAAATGCGTATTGCTCGAAAGAAATAAACACAAAGCGTCTTACGCAGGTTGTGCAATCTGTTTTGGATGGAGCAGCTTGGTTTGATCCGTCTATTTCACATATAGTTCTAGAGGCTGCAACAAAATCCCAAGAGACAGCTATGACAAAGCCTGAAAAAAATTACGGTTTAACAACAAGAGAAACTCAAATTTTAAAACTTATAACAGAAGGTTATAGCAATATAGAAATAGCTAAAGAGCTCTTTGTAAGCATAAATACAACAAAAGCACACGTTGCAAGTATATTGCAAAAACTCGAAGTAGATGATAGACTACAAGCAGCACTAAAAGCTCTTAAAGAAAGATTGGTATAATTATGGACGGAATAGCTTCAATACTTGTAGTAGATGATAACCCAAAATTCCTATCCGATGCACTTCCTATGTACGGGTACAGTGTTACGGTAGCTACAGATGGCTTGGAAGCACTTAATATTCTTGGTCAACAGGATAAAAAATTTGACTTAATATTATTGGATGTAATGATGCCTAATATGGATGGCTGGGATACTTTAAAAGCAATACGAAATAACAAAAAATTGGGGTATATACCTGTAATAATGATTACTGCAGTAAGTGAAGATCAAAAAGTTGTATCCGGTTTAAAGATAGGTGCGGATGACTACATCGTAAAACCATTTATTCTACCGAATTTGCTTGCTCGAATAGAAGCTGTCTTAAGGCGCTGCCAGTGGCAAAATGAATCAATTCAAAAAAAGAGTGTTAGCTTAAATAAAGACGCAAATATTGATGCTCTTACACCAAAAGAGAAAGAAGTTCTTGAATTAGTTGCAAAAGGTGCCAGCAATCAACAAATTGCCGACAAATTATGCGTTAGGGACGTAACTGTAAAAACACATTTAAATAGTATATTTAAAAAGTTAAAAGTTACAAACCGTACCCAAGCAGTTTTAATTGCTATGCAAATAAATTTAGTTAAATAAAATAGGAGTTAACAAGTTATATGTTATCAAAAGAAGAATTAATCAATCTCGCTTATACGAATATAGAAGCATTTAATGAAGAAATTAGAAAGTCAAATGGCAATATAGACTTAAGTGAAACTGATTTTAGCAGTTCAAACTTGGAAGGAGCTGAATTTATAAATGTGGATTTAACATCTTCTACGTTTTCAGATAGTCATTTAAGTGAAGTAAAGTTTGAAGGTTGTGACTTAACTTCAGTTGATTTTACAAGAGCAGAAATTGTAGAATGCTCTTTCAATGAATCGGTTCTAAATGGAACAGATTTCAGCTATTCAAAAGTTGATTATTGTAATTTTTCAGATGCAGATATGGCTGGCTCTGTATTTCAAGGAGCAGAACTTACCAACTCTGATTTATCAATGGCAGAGAATTTGAATGCTTGCAGGTTTGATGAAGAAACGGTTTGGCCTGATAATGAATATCTTCCGGAAGATTTTGATACAAAATACTCTTCAGATCTTTCATCATTACAAGACGATGACGATTATCAACAATCAGACTACTAAATCTTCTAGCCTAACATTTTGTTTAGTATTTAATGGTTTGTAATCAATAATAGAGGAAAGCTCATCGAGAGTTTCCTTTATTTTGTACTGATTACAAGACATTTTTACGTAATTACCTTCCATGCCTAAATCTTTGAATCCTAAGCGCTTATATTTAGAAACATTATCAAAAGGTCCATCTGTAACTGCGGATAAAGTAATATTTTTTACTTTTAAAATATCAGCATATTTAAAAAGTTGATATATTAATGTTGTGCCACAAAAATTTACTTTTCTACCATTTCCCTGCGGAATATTGCAAACTACATCAAGATATAAAGAACGCACATCTTCAAAAAAAGATAAAATTCCACACGGTATATTATTTGAAAAAGCTATAATTGAATTATTTTCATTATCCAGAATCGAATCAACTGCATAATCGAAAACTTGTCTCCATCTTTTCCTATCATATTCATTCAAATTCTTTAATGTATCATTAAAGTTAACTTTTGAAGCAAATTTCCTTATAAAGGAATTATCTGATTTTGTAAGCCTATATAGATCAATTTTTGTAGTGACACCATGAAATTTATTTTTCGTAGCAGCAATTGGGATAGCCTTAAAATTTAAAGTATTATTTTTGTTGTTAATCTCCATATATTCATATAATACCTGTAAAAATAAAATTTGCTTGTGATGTCATAATGTAGTAATTGCATATATTAAGAAAAGAGAATTTTTTTACTAAATGTAACCTGTAACAAAATCTTTACAATAAGACTTGTAAAAAAAATAAGTTTAATGTACACTTGAATTACACTGGTAGAAAGAAGGAAATATAATTATGTCTAAAAAATGTGAAGTATGTGGAAAAACACCTTTAAAAGCAGCCAAATTAACATTTTCTCATAAACAAATTGTAAAAAGACAATCTCCAAATTTACAAGAAATTAGGGTTAATGTAAACGGTCAAGCTAAAAAAATGACAGTATGTACTTCTTGCTTAAGAGCAGGTAAGGTTCAAAAAGCTGTTTAGGATTGTTGAAAAAATTTTTTGTTTTAAAAGAACCGTTTTATGCGGTTCTTTTATTTATCTAAAACATTATGAGCTTCCTCAACTACATAAACAATATCAACATTGACATCAGGTTTCACTGTCGAAAACCAGACCAAATATTCAATATTTCCGGCAGGTCCCTTTATTGAAGAATAGGTCAAGCCCTTTATATGATAATCCAATGATTTTATACAATTTAAAACACTTTCGATAACTGTTTTATGAGTATTTTTATCTTTTACAACTCCACCTTTTTCAACAAGCTCCTTTCCTGCCTCAAATTGTGGTTTTATAAGACAAATCATTTCATTATGAATAGGGTTTAGAAGTTTTTTCAAATTAGGTAACACCTTCTCTAATGAAATAAATGATAGGTCAGAAACTAATAAATCCGCTACGGGCTCATTATTATCGTAAATATCTTCGAAACTGCAGGTTTTTAAATTTGTTTTTTCTATTGTTTTAACTTTTTCAGAACTTCTAATTTTCCAATCCAACTGTCCATAACCGACATCAACTGCATAAACAAATTTTGCCCCATTTTGAAGTAAACAATCTGTAAATCCTCCTGTAGAAGCACCGGCATCAAAACAAATTCTATCCGCAACTTTTACATCAAAAGATTCCAATGCTTTTTTTAGTTTAAAACCTCCACGTGAGACAAAGGGCATTGATTTCACTTTAAAATCATATTCTTTAGAGGGATCAATCTGGAATCCTGCCTTCGTTACAACTTCTGTTCCAATCATCACATTACCGGCTAGTATGGCTGCAGAAGCCTTACTTTTATTTTCAAAATAACCTAAATCTACGAGCAATTTATCCAAACGTTCTTTTTTCAAATTTTAAACAACCTTTCCGCATTATTCGTGGTTATATCTGCTAATTCTTCTATTGTAATTTGTTTTATTGAAGCGATTTCTTCTGCTACGAACCTAACATAAGCAGGAGAATTTTCCTTACCTCGATATGGTACAGGGGTTAAATATGGAGAATCAGTTTCTAATACCAATCTGTCCAGAGGAACTTCGCGAGCAACATCCTTTATTTTTACAGCGTTTTTGAATGTTACAACACCTCCAAGAGCTATATACCACCCCTGCTTCACACACTCTTTCATAAATTCTACACTACCTGAAAAACAATGAAATAAAACATCAGATTTTTCATTATACTTCTTTAAAATATCAAAAGTATCCTTATGAGCCTCTCTGTCATGCACAACAATTGGTAAATTTAGTTTATTCGCTAAAATTACTTGTTTTATAAAAACTTCTTTTTGTAAATCCGCAAAACT
The DNA here is from genome assembly GCA_944324215.1 of Candidatus Gastranaerophilales bacterium. Classification (GTDB taxonomy): domain Bacteria; phylum Cyanobacteriota; class Vampirovibrionia; order Gastranaerophilales; family Gastranaerophilaceae; genus CAG-196. Next base: position 7,413 of record CALUVP010000170.1, read on the forward strand.
TTTATCCCAGTAATAGTCCAGCCCAATTTCGCCAACAGCGACAACCTTTGGATTTTTAGCCAATTTAATTATTAGATTTTCAACATCATCATTATAAGATTTAGCCTCAGATGGATAAATTCCTATCATAGCCCAAAGATTATCATAAGTCTCTGCCAGTGAAACAACTTTTTCCATCAATGATGCTTCTACAGATGGTATAATAACCTTTTTTACCCCATTTTCAGACATCTTAGCAAAAACATCTACTAAAGGAGATTCTAACATATCTATATGAGCGTGCGTATCAACTAAATAATCCTTCATAACTTAAAATTATAACACTAAAAACATATAGAAGAATATTCACAAAAACAATCAGCTTTCTTTTCAGATAATTCATTGCTATTTATCTTTTCAACAACTTTTATTAGACGTGATTTATAATCATTTCCAAGCTCATCAGTATATTTAATTTTAACCTCATCTTTATTCTTCAAATCAATATATACAAAATTAACTCTTTCCGACTTAAAAAATTCTTTCACAGCCATAATATAAATCATAGTTTGATAATCAAATTTTGGATTTTTAGGTACAGCACCGGTTTTGTAGTCTAAGATAAAATATTCATCATTATTTTTTACTATAGCATCTATTCTTCCTCCGAAAATATAATTACCGATTTTGACCGATAAATTATATTCAGATTCTACAAATTCATATGAAAAATATTTTATCCCCTTTAAAGCCTCCCAGACTTCACGCTCCTTAGCATTCAAAGAATATTCCATTTTATCGATATTTTCCTTCTTGAGATAATAAGAAGCCAAAGCATGAATATTTTTTCCAAATTCAAAAATCGCATCATTTACAGGCATGGAAATCTTCTTCACATATTTAAAAAAGAATTTCCTTTCACACTGCTGAAACGTCTTTAGCATATTTGGAGAGTATAAAGCAAACATGCAATCTGAATTTTCCATAGTTAGCCTTCTAAATAAGTATACTCAGGATTTTGATCCAGGCGACTCTCTATTTGTTCAAAAGTAATTAGTCCCTCTGTTGCACCAAATTGAGAAACAACAGATGCTGAATTTATGGAAGCATACATCAAAGATTTTCCGACATCGTGATTAGTTCTTGCAAGAGCACCGCAAAAAGTAGAAGCAAAAGCATCTCCTGCCCCCAAGGTTGAAACAACTGGTGAATTAAATACTGGGCAAAAATAGAATTTTTTGCCATCATAAGCGTATGCACCTTTGCCACCATCAGTTATTACTATAATTTGGTAATCCATAACTTTAAGTGTCATAAGCATTTTCTTGATATCTTCGTGAATAAGTTCGTGAGAAAATTTTTCAGTTTTAGTGTCTGGTCTTACTTGAATTCCTGTTGCCATAGTTGCTTCTTCTTTATTCATAACAACGATATGAGCAGACTTTAAAATAGTTTTTATGTGATCAAACCCTCTTTTTATACTTGTTGTTCCTGCATTGAAACATATTTTGGTACCGTGTCTATGAGCATAATCAACTATTGGTTCTAAAACTTTATTAGATTCTCCATTTAATGGTGCAATGTACAATAAATCTGCATCTTCTATCGCTTTATAATTAATTTCTTCCTCTCTAATCTGAGCATTTGCACCTCTATGGGCTAAAACAGTTCTATCACCCTGAAAGCTTACTAAAATTATTGAAAAACCCGTAGAAGAATTTTCATCTTGAATTATATTAGATAAGTTTACCCCCCTATTTTCAAATGCTTCTAAAATACCTTCAGAATAAATGTCTTTACCTATTTTAAAAATAGCAGAAGTCTTAAAGCCTAGATTTACAAAGTTACAAGCAGTATTTACACCTCCACCTCCTACTTTTGAAGAAAAAGTGGTAATATCAATCTTTGCACCATACGGATAGCTCATAAAATCTGAATTCTTGTGTTTAGAACAAACCGAAACAATATTTGCATCATCACATTCTACAAAAACATCCATAGTCGCACTACCAATGGTAATAACCTTTGTCATAATCTTTTCCTCCTGTATTAATTATATTTTAATACAAAACCTTCTCTATATAACATGTAAAAAAATGTAAAATTTTAAGTAAGGTAAGGTGTAAAAAATATTTAGTTATTCTATAATGTTTGTATAAAGAGATATGTGGGTGATATATAATTTATCACGTAGGATTAGGGATAAGTGCTTTATAAGCGCAGAGTCAGAAAGGTAAGAACGTGGCTCTTACAATAAATACAAATATATCGTCTTTGATTGTACAAAGAAATCTTGTTGCAGCTACAAATAGTCTAAATAAGGCTATAGAGCGGATGACAACAGGGTATAAAATTAATCACGCTTCTGATAATGCGGCTGGTTATTCTATTGCAACAAAATGGAAAATTCAGCTAAGTTCTTTGGATGTTGCTGCTGACAATGCAGCAACAGGCGCTGATATGCTTACAACCTTAGAGGATACGTATTCTTTAATAACATCCCATTTTCAACGTACTAGGGATTTAACAGAACAAGCTTCTAATGGAACATATGGTTCAGATTCATTAAAAGCTATAAAAGCAGAAATTACAGCAAGGCTTGAAGAAATTAATCGTATAGCTGTAAATTGTGAATTTAATGGACTAAATTTAATGAATGGCGAGTTAAAGGATAATGTATCATTACAAGTAGGTTTGTACAGTGATTTAAACAGTCGAATATCATTAGATAGTGCTCTTTTTCAAGCTGCAGATGTTGTTACTCTTTTTACCACATATACAGGTCAAGGTTCCGTCTCATCTGTGGATGATATAGCAAGCCTTTGTTCTGGCTATGATGGAACTAAAATAACCGGTGGGCAAGAAATTATGTTAGATGAGCTTGATAAGGTTATAGATCAAATATCGCAGAGGTCTACTACCTTGGGTTCTGCAAGAAATAGAATTGATTCTGCTATAGAGTCAATTGATGTGCAAACAGAAAATTTAACTTCTTCATTATCAACATTGAGAGACGCTGATATTGCACAAGAGTCTTCTAATTATATACAGGCACAGATTTTGCAGCAAGCATCGGCAACTTTGCTAGCAACTGCAAACCAAGCGCCTAGTATAGCTTTAAATTTGTTATAGTTTAAATTTGTTGTTGATTGGGATATGTACTTATATATGAGCTTGAATCTATCAAGCTCTTTTATTTTGGATTATAAACTTGATATCAAATTGTTTTTTTGCTAGTATTGTTGAGGATGTATATAGTAAAGAGGAGTTTTATTATGGAATTAATGAAGGGGAAAAAAGGTATCATCTTCGGAGTTTCAAATACTCATGGCATAGCTTATGGTATTGCAAAACAGTTATTTGAAGAAGGTGCAGATATTGCTTTTACTTACGCTGGTGAAGCAATGGAAAAAAGAGTTCGTCCAATTGCAGAAGGAATGAATGCAAAATTAATAATGAGTTGTGACGTAACAAAAGAAGAAGAAGTAGCAGCTGTTTTTAAAGAATGTGAAAAAATCTATGGAAAATTAGATTTTGTAGTTCACGCTGTTGCGTTTGCACCAAAAGAAGATTTGATGGGAAGATTTGTTGACACATCTAAAGAAGGCTGGGATATTGCTCTTGGAGTAAGTGCTTATTCTTTAGTAACAATATGCAGACAAGCAGAACCTATTATGAATGAAGGTAGTTCGATTTTAGCTCTAACCTATTTAGGTTCAGTTCTTTCTGTTCCAAGCTACAATGTTATGGGTGTTGCAAAAGCTGCTTTAGAATCTGCTATGAGATTTTTAGCAGTAGATTTAGGCGGTAAGGGTATTAGAGTGAACTGTTTATCATCAGGTCCTGTGAAAACTTTAGCTTCTATGGGAATTAGTGGTTTTTCAAAAATGCTTAAAGCTGCTAATTTAAGAGCTCCTTTAAAGAAAAATGTATCATTAGAAGATGTAGGAAGAGCCGGTTTATATTTAGCTTCAGATCTTTCTAGCGGAACTACTGGTGAAGTTATTTACTGTGACTGCGGATGCCATTCTGCTTATGCTTCTGCAGAAGAAATGGATATAATTTCAAAGGCTGAATAAAAGTGTTACAACTAAACGGATTTATACTATATAATATTGGTGTAAGTCCGTTTTTAAGTATAGGAAAGTTTAAATGAAAAAAGTTCTATTATCATTATTTGTTTTGATTTGTATGTTAGTAAGTGTAAGAAATGTGCAAGCAATTTCTTTTTCTGAAGGAATAAAAGATAGTAAACCTATGGCTTTACTTATTTACGCCAATTGGGCAGAGGATATTTCTGATGTAATGGCAATGTTTAAGGTTCAGGAAGCGAAGTACAGTAATACTTATAATTTTGTATTACTAAATATTGCTTCAGAAGATACAAGGGAATTTAATAAGAAGTATCATATATACCCTAACTTACCATATGTTCTTTTATATAAAGATAATGGCAAAATTTCAAGATACTTGCAAAAAAGTTGTGTGCTGGATGACTCTTGTTTTACAGAAAGACTTGATTTTTTTACAAAGTAGTACTTTCTTCTAATTTGTTATAGTCAATTCCTCCGACAGCATTGTATAATGATATTGTAGAGATGACATTGTCGATTTTTGCGGCAATGTTTCTCTGTCTAATAAGATATAAATTCACTTGAGATTTCATCTCGTCCAATTTTGAAGAGTCGCCAATATTGAATTGCTTTTCCGATAATTCGTGTTTTTCTTTTTCTAAATCAAATTCTTCATCTGACTTAGCCAAATTTGCTTTCGTAGTCTTAGTTTCTATCAAAGCATCATTTACTTCCTGGATAGAAGTTAGTACTGTTTTCTCATAACCTTCTATGGCTTTTTTGTACTCATACTTATTAATTCTATATCTTGCAAACTTTGCACCACCTGTAAAGATATCCCAAGTAGGAGCAATCCCCGCATTAGCCAAGAACGTCTCTCCTGCAAATATCCTGTTCCAATTGTAAGCATTAAATCCAATATTTCCAAAAAGAATAAATTTAGGTAAAAATTCTCTTCTTGCAACTCTTACATCTAAGCCCACCTTTTTTACATAGCTTTCTGATGATAATAAATCTGGTCTGTATTTAATTATTGTTGTAGAAATTGTATCAGGAGTTTCGGGACATGTTACTGTGCTAAATCCAGAATGTTCGATTTCTTTCTCAGTGTTTAACCCTAGTAATACAACAATTTCATTATTTAATACCTTTTTTCTTTCATTCAAAGTATTTTGTTCTTTTTCAAAATTCACAAGATTTTGTTTTTCTTCAAGAACTTCATTAATAGAAGCCAGACCTGCATTATACTTCTTTTCAGTCATGCAAACAATATTTTTTTGTAAATCAATAATATCTTTAAAGTTCTTTTCCAATTCATCCAATTTTATTAAGTTGTAGTAATTGGCAACAAAAGATGATGTTAAATATATATAAGTTGCTCTTTCTTGTTGAGCAATAATTTCTTTCTGTTTTTTAGCACTTTTTCTATGTAAATAATTTTCTCCCCAAATATCAATTTCATAGGAAGCGTTTAGAGGTAAAAATATCTCATTTTGAATGTATTTAGGAATCACTGTATTTCCAAATTCTGTTCGAGGACCTCTGAATACTCTTGAAAAAGTTCCGTCAAATCCAACTTGTGGAAGCTGATTAGCACCTGCTAATCTTATGTTTTCTTCAGCCTGTTTTGTTTTAAGTGTAGCTATTTTTAAATCGTGGTTATTATTATACAATGTTTGTAAATGCTCTAAAAGAATCTCATCATTATAATTTTTCCACCAATCAATATTTATGTAATCAAACCTGTTTATACTTTCCTTTGCATAGCAAGGAATTGTTATTGTTAAAATAAAAAATGTTAAAATTTTTTTTAATGTCATATTTACACTTATCCTTCTTGTGTTATCATGATAACACAAAGAAAATTATGGAACAAGAGATTTTATTAAAACAAAAAATAGGATTAAGATTATCGCGTATCGGATTGTTGTCAAAGATTTTTGCTATTCAGACCTTTTTGAAAGCAGAATTTGAAATTACGCCGGAGCAATTTACGGTGCTAAATACGCTAAAAGAAAAAAATGGGATGTATTTACGCCAGCTTGCGCAAGAAACATTAAAGGATAGACCCAACATAACGCGAATAGTTTCTATATTGGAGGGGAAAGGTTATTTAACAGCTGCGAATGACAAAGAAGAGGGTAGAATGGTAAAAAAGCTTTTCATAACAAAACAGGGTTTAAGCGTCTGTGAAAGAGTTCTTCCAACGATATTAGACATGTGGGACTTTATTGGTAAAAACATTGAACAGAAGGATATTGATCAGTTTTTATTGATATTAGACAAACTTGAAGAAAATTTAAAAGAAAAAGTTATCATGCAGAATTAGAGGTAAATATGGTAAAAAGAAGACATGAAGACAAGAATGATGAAGAATTTATAAAAGAAGCAAAAGCAAGGTTAAAGAGAAGAAGACCTGAATATAAGAAAAAAAGAGTTATCGTTCCAACTATAACAGCCATAATACTTGTAATAACAGGTATTGTTGCAGCAATACATTCTACATATTATCAGTCTACTGATGATGCTTTTGTAGAAGGTAGATTGGTTTCTGTGGCTCCACGTGTTGCGGCTCCTGTAATAAAATTATTGGTAGATGATAACCAAGAGGTTAAAGCAGGTGATTTGTTGGTGGAACTTGATCCAAAAGATTTTGAAGTTGCTTTAGCTCAGGCAGAGGCGAAACTGGCAGAAGCAAAAGCCGGTTTGAATATAGCTGTGAAACAAGTAGATGAAAGTTCTTCAAAAGTTAATAAATCGTTTGAAGATATAACGTCTGCTTCTTCAAGACTTGAATTTGCGCAAAAAGATTTTGCTAGATACAAAGATTTGTATAAAGATGGTATCGTATCAAAACAAGCTTTTGAAAAAAGTAAAACGGCACTTGAAGTCGCAGAAGCAGACTATAATGCTTCTATAGAGAACTCTCAAGCATCAAAGCACGCATTAGATTCAAATAAGGCAAAAACCGAAGCTGATGAAGCTTTGATAAGGAGATTGGAAGCAGAAGTAGAACAAGCAAAATTAAATCTTCAATATACAAAAATATATGCACCACAAGACGGCAAAATTGCAGCAAGAAGTGTTGAAAAGGGTAACTATGTCAACATTGGGCAGCCTTTAATGAATATAGTACCAAAACAAGTATGGGTTATTGCAAACTTTAAAGAAATTCAACTTACACATATGCACGAAGGGCAAGCTGTAAGAATAAAAGTTGATACATACCCGAAAAAAAGATTTAAAGGACATGTTGAAAGTATTCAAAGAGCAACTGGTGCAAAATCAAGCTTGTTTCCTCCAGAAAATGCTGTAGGTAGTTATGTTAAAATCGTTCAAAGGGTTCCTGTAAAGATTGTTTTTGATGAAGATATTTCTCATTACAACATAGTTCCAGGAATGTCAGTTGTACCAAAGGTTAGAATAAAAGATGGAAAAGAAAATTAACCCTTATATTATAGCAATAGCAGTACTCTTACCTTCATTTTTAGCATTAGCCGCATCTTCTGGCACAAACGTAAGCCAGCCACATATTGCTGGTTTTTACGGTGCTACACAATATGAAACAAATACTGTTATTACCTGTTACATAATTTCAGGTGGATTAATGCTACCTGTTACAGGCTATCTTGTTCGATATATAGGAAAAAAATTACTTTTTATATACAGTATTATTGTTTTTGCCCTTGGCTGCTTCCTTTGCGTTGTAGCACCGAACTTACAAGCTCTTATTGGAGCGAGATTGATTCAAGGTATTGGTAGTGGAAGTATTCTGCCTTTATGCCAAGCCGTACTATTAGAAGTTTTTCCAGCAGAGCAAAGAGGCGTTGCAATGGGTTTATTCGGGATTGCAGCAATGTTTTCTCCTCTTGCAGGACCTTTTATTGGAGGTTATCTCACTGATAACTACTCTTGGCAATGGATTTTTATTATTAATATTCCACTTTGTATACTATCATTAATAATGATTAAGTTTCTTGTTCCAAATGATAAACCGACAGAGAAACCAAAATACAATAAGCGATTTGATTATATTGGATTTACTTCTATAGTCATAGCTATGGCATGTATGCAAATCGTCTTAGATAAGGGGCAACAATATAACTGGTTTGATGAAACTTGGATTTGCTGGCTTACAGGAATTTGTATTTTTTCATTTATATTCTTCTATGTTTGGGAATTGGAATATAAATATCCTGTTATTGATATAAGAGTTTTTAAAGATAGAAACTTTTTATTCGGAACTTTTGCAAGTTCGTTTATTAATGTAGTTATATATTCCACATTATTGCTAGTTCCGATGTTTGTACAAAGTTTAATAGGATACAGCCCTTCTATGTCAGGGTTATTGATGTTCCCTAGAGCAGTTGTATGTTTAGTAATGCTGCTTGTTGTAGGTGAAATATCAAAGTACGTAGAGGGTCGGCTATTGGCTATTATTGGATTTGTTATTATAGCGGCATCACTATTAATGCTTACACAGATGAACCCTCTGTCTTCCATGGAAAGTATTGTTCTTTCGAATTTACTGCTCTGTATAGGGGTCCCAACAGCTTTCGTACCTATTACGGCTCTTTCTTTTCAAACCCTTCCGGCATCAAAGAATGCTGATGCAGCTTCTTTACATGCTTTATTCAAAAACATTCTTACAGCTGTTTCAACATCTGCGGCTTCGACTTTCATCGCGAGGGTCTCTCAAGTTTATCAAGGATATTTTGTTCAAAATCTAGCTCCACATAATCACATGTATCTTTACAAGCTGACCGCATTACAAAATAAGTTTTCTACTTTTTACCCTTCTGTTGTGGCTGCCAGAAAAGCAGAAGGAATGCTTTATAAACAGCTACTCGCTCAAGCAAGACTCGCTTCATTTTTTGACATTTTTACGGTACTAGCGTTATTAATGGTAGTTGCTATTACTTTGTCATTGTTGCTTAAAAATAAAGTATCTAGAAGTTGATATTAAAATATTAAGAAATGTAAATATAATAAATATCACTGAAATTGTATCTTTATTAAATACTTTATATATATGTAAGATAAAATGATGGTGATAAATAATGGCAGTCGCAAATCTACATGAAACATTACTAAATTATAAATTAAGAAGAAATCAGTTGAATCTTGAAATAACTTCTTTGCAAAGTCAAAAGACATTAGCTTCTTATTCTCAAGGTGATGTTCAATCACTTCAAAATGCTGAAACACGTTCTATTAGAGAATACTATAAAGAGATGTTTGATGGTGACGCCAGTTTACAAGAATTATATACTGATTATACAGAAATTCCAGATTTTGAAGAAGAGATGGATAGATTAACGGCAAAATTTCAAGAAGAATTTGATCAATTAACTGCTTGGGAAACTGCCATAGATGCTCAAATAACAACAGCAAGTGCTGAGTTAGAAGAAGTAAATGCATATATGGAATCAATTAAATCAATGCTTTCAAGCAATATTCAAGAAGACTTTAACTATGGATTAAACTAAAATTTTAGTTAAATAACCATATTCCAATTATAGCAAAAATAATTAAAGCTATATTATAGTGAAGAAAGGTTGGAATACAAGTATCATAAATGTGGTTATGTTGTCCGTCAGCATTAAGGCCTGAAGTTGGACCTAGTGTCGTATCAGAAGCCGGCGAGCCTGCATCACCCAAGGCGGCAGCAGCGGCAAGGAGAACAACTATTTGTTGAACGTTAAAACCTTGTTTCAAGCATATTGGTACGAATAATACCGCAAGTATCGGTATAGTCCCGAAAGATGTTCCTATACCGATTGTAATAAACAAACCTATAATAAGTATTATAAATGACGTTATATAAATGTTATTAGGAATGATAGGTAAAATAGTATTAACCAGGTTTTCTATTGAACCAGTTTCTTTAAGAACATCTGCAAATCCTGCTGCAACAAGCATTACAAAAGCTATATATCCCATTAAGTAAATACCTTCATTCATCATGTGATCCATTTTATCTTGAGGAATTACTTTGAATGAAAAAATAATACCCAATCCCATTAAGGCTCCAAGCGGTAAGGATTTAGTGATAAGTTGAACAACAAAAGTTACAATAGCTGCGAGAATTACAATCCAATGTTTAGGAAGAAACTTTGAATTAATCTCTGTCGGTTGCTGCATTATACTCTTATCTTCATAAATTCTAGGTTTTCTGTACGTAATAAAAACCGATATTAAAAGTCCTGCAAGCATACCAAAACCAAGTATTAAAGTTGATTTCCAAACGTCAGCTCTGGCTATATTTACTCCATTTTGTACCATGTTATCAGCTATTAAGTTTTGAAATATTAAGCCAAAACCAGCTGGAATTACTATATATGGCATTTTAAGGCCGAATGTGAGAACACATGCTACTGCGCGTCTATCGATTTTAAGCTTATTCATAATCCCCAAAAGCGGAGGTATGATAATCGGAATAAACGCTATATGGATTGGTATTATATTTTGAGAAGCCATAGCTATTAAAGTTAATATCCCCAAAAGAAGCATTTTATTCTCTTTAACAACTTTAGATATTTTTTTAGAAATTACATCTGTAAAACCAGAATGAGCCATTGTCGCCGCAAAAGCTCCTAATAAAATATAGCTTAAAGCTGTTTCAGAATTTCCACCCATTCCGGAGATAAATGTATTCATAATGTGCGTACTGTCTAAGCCTGCAACATAGCCCGCAACCAGCGTTGAAATAATTATTGCCAAAAGCACATTAATTTTTTTTATACATAAAACGCACAATAATATTATTGAAATGAAAGCCGGGTTAGTGCAAAGATTAATAATAGTTGTCATACCTATCTTGTTTCAGCTTCTTGAAGCAAATTGATAATTTCTAATGCTACTTCTTTTTGTACATCATTTGGAAGGCATTTTAGATATTCAAAAGATTCTGCTATTTTTTGGTCTGTGTCATACCAGCGTCTTAGAACGTAAGAGAATGCGTCCGTTAAGATATTATCAGCTAAATCTATTCCATTTTCTTTAGAAATTTTTACAATTAAATCAGCACAATCATATTGAGTCATTATATTAGCATTTCTCATTAAGCTTACTGCCAAACTAACTGTAGGATCAATATCATACCAACGCTTATGCATAAAACACCTTTTCCTCTTTTATTCTATACTATATTTTTTCAATTATTTTGTCAAATAGGAATTTATCAAATCAATTTTCGTCTTATCTTGGGTAGAAAAAGATATTAACTTTTCTTTGGAAGTTTCTCCTTTTATAATTTCAATGCTTGTTTTGGGAATTTTAAACTCTTTAGAAAGTAATTTCACCAAAGCTTTATTGGCTTTATTTTCGATAGGTAGAGCAGTAACTCTAACTTTTATAAACCCATCTTCTTTTATAATTTCATCCTTCGAAGCGTTGGGAATAATTTTTACCTTAATTACAATATTCTCTGTCATACCTTTTGGAAAACCATAACATATTCGTGTTTAAAAATATAGAAACCACCGGCTAAAGCTCTATATCTCCATAGATTAGCAGTTTTACCTTTAGCTCTTTCATTTCCCTGAATATCTTTTATGATAATAGCTTTTGTAATAAATCCAAGCTTGTTCATCCTTGCCATACATTCAAAACCAAGAGGAATATGCTGAGAATGTGCATATTTATCTCCAATAATAAGACAAGCAAATCTCCCTTTTTCTAATAGGTCATACCCATTTTTTGCAACTTTTTCAAATAAATCATAAAACTCTTCAGTTGTAGCACAATTAGACAAATCTTCCTTTTTATCGGAAAATTTAATAATATCATCATAAGGCGGATGAAGCATTAAAAGTTGTGCCTGCTTTTTTCCCATAATATCAAGTCTTGCCTGAATCTTTTCTTTCGCAATTTCGCTTGCAGAATCTGCGCAAATGATATTAACGTCAGTAACTAATTGTTTAGGAGTGAATTTTTCAGAAACAGATTCTGCTAATTCCTCTTTTAATTCTACCCCGATGCATCTTCTATTCATATTAATAGCTTCTATTCCGGAAGTTCCTGAACCGAAGAACAAATCTAAAACAATATCATTCTTTTTTGTATACCTTTCGTAAATTTGTTGAGCAATCTGTGGAATATAATTTCCGTGATATTCATTTGAATGTCCGCCTTCTTTTGCTCGTTGCGGAAATTCCCATAATGTATCTGTTTTTATATGGTCATATTCTTGCCATTTTTTTAGATTAATATCACTATAGGCAGTTGTCTTAACTGCATTATTGTCAACGACTTTTAAATTACTTTTTTTAGAACTTTTTTGTTCCTTTAAATTTGTTCTTGCCATACCTCTCCCCATTCAATACATATAGTTTAAAGTATTATTAGAACTTTGTAATCAAATAAATAGAGGATTTATAAAAGAACCATCCCTAATAAGGGATGGTTCTAAATTCTTATTTGCTCATCTGTTGTAATTTGTCACAAGCATCACATGGTTGTTGAGGCTGTGGCATTGATTTTGCACAAGGATTGCATGGTGCTACTTTTTGACAAGGGTCGCAAGGCTTTTGTTTTGCGCAAGGATCACAAGGTGCTGCAGCTCCTGTAGGGCACGGTTGTGAAATCTTTTCGCAAGGATCGCATTTTTGCTTTTGGCATTCGCAATCACTTTTTTTCTTTTCGCACTTAGGACAATGTCCCCAGTATGCAGGATTTAGATTTGACCAACAAAATGCTTGTGCACTTTGAGTTCCTACAACTGAAATAAAGCCTAATAATGCTAATACTGATAATGTTTTTTTCATCTCTTACTCCTTTTCCTAAACGAATAAACTGTATCTTTAGTACATATTTATTGTATGAAAAGAGTAATTTTTTACCATAACCCGTGTGATTATTTATTTTTAGACAGGTGTCTAATTCTTTGCTCTGTCAACCAGCTTATTATCGTTATTCCAGCTAAATGATGAGCGGATTTTGCTTCCGATAGTTTCAATCAAGTGACCTTTTGAATCGGATCTTAGTTTTGCAAAATTCTTTCCGCCGGATTTCATTTCATCCATAAATTCTCTTGCATACTTTCCATTTTGAATATCTGCCAAAATCTTTTTCATTTCAGCTTTAACATTAGAATTTATTAGTTTGTTACCTCTGGTTAAATCGCCATATTCAGCGTTATTTGAAATTGAGTAGTGCATATCTTCAATGCCGCCTTGATAGATTAAATCGACAATAAGTTTTAATTCATGGCAAACTTCAAAGTATGCCATGTATGGAGAATAACCTGCTTCGACAAGAGTTTCGAAAGCAGTCTTTATTAATGCAGAACATCCGCCGCACAAGACAGCTTGTTCTCCAAATAAATCTGTTTCTGTTTCTTCCTTAAATGTTGTTTCAATTATTCCTGCTCTTCCTGAACCTATTGCTGATGCGTATGAGAGGGCTATTTCTTTAGAATTTCCGCTATAATCTTTGTATACAGCTATTAAAGATGGAACTCCTCTTCCAGCTTTATATTCACTCCTTACAGTATGACCAGGAGCTTTTGGTGCAACCATTATCACATTAACATTCTCTGGTGGAGTGATGAAACCATAATGGATGTTAAATCCGTGTGAGAACATTAAAGTTTGTCCTGCTCTCAAATTCGGTTCGATTTCTTCCTTGTAAACATTTGCTTGAACTTCGTCAGGTATTAGTATTTGAATAATATCAGCATGTTTTACAGCTTCTGCAATTGGCATTGTTGTAAACCCATAATCTTTTGCTTTTATATCGGATGCTCCGCCTTGTCTTAAACCCATAATAACGTCACATCCGGAATCCTTTAGGTTTAGTCCTTGTCCGTAACCTTGTGATCCGAAACCTATAACGGCTATTTTTTTAGTTTTTATTAAATCTTTGTTTATGTCCTTATCTAAATATATTTTTAATTCTTCCATAAAATCCTCCTTTTCATGTCTTAGCGGTCGGATGTAAAAAATCCGACCGCCAATATATTCTTTTATTTTATTATTCTTCAACGTTTGTTATTGTCGTTTGTTCTCCAGTTGTCATTTCTGACAAAGAACATCCGCCTGCGGGAACTGAATCGGTGTCGTCTTTATCTGTATTAACTATTTTATTTACCGAAACGACAGTATCATTATCTACCAGATTTTGTGCTCTAACTCCTGTTGCAGGTCTGCCTTGACAAGATATATCTCCGGCTTTTATTCTCGTTACAATACCATTAGCTGTAACAAGCATAATCTCATCACTCTCTTCAACTATTGTTAAAGCTACAAGTCTGGACATATTTGATTTGAACTTAGTTGCAATTAATCCTATACCGCCTCTGTTTTGAGTTCTGAATTCTGAAAGTTTAGTTCTCTTGCCAAAACCGTCGGATGTAACAACAAGTAAATCCGCATCATAATTTCTAGGTACAATATCACAACCAATTATTGTATCAGCGGATCTTAGTTTCATAGATGTAACACCTCTTGCGCTTCTACCTAATGGTCTTAAATCTTCAATAGGGAATCTAATCGCCATACCGCAAGATGTACCTATGATTATTTCATCATTAGCCTTGGCTAGTTTTACCCAATTTAACTTATCGCCTTCTTCAAGAGAAATTGCAATAATACCGCTTCTTCTTATACTTGCAAAATTATCAAGCTCAATTCTCTTTATGAAGCCCTTTTGAGTTAACATAATTAAATTCAAATCATGAGAGAAGTTACTTACTGGCACAACTGCCGTAATTGTTTCTCCCTGTTCTATCGGAAGAACGTTAACTATCGGAAGTCCTTTTGATTGTCTGCCGCCTTCTGGGAAATCATAGACATTCAAGCTGTAGACGATACCTTTAGAAGAGAAGAATAGAACTTTGTCATGCATCATGGCTGTAAAGAAGTGCTGAATATCATCATCATCTTTTGTTTTCATTCCGGCTTTACCTCGTGTAGCACGGTTTTGACGTTCAAACGTATCAAGTGAAATTCTCTTCAAGTAGCCCTGATGAGTTATAAATACTGCCATCGGAGTATTTGGAGTTAAATCCTCAATCGTAACCTCACCTTGTTCAGGTACGATTTGAGTCTTTCTGTCATCACCATATTTTTCCCTATCTTCAAGAAGCTCTCCTTTTATTATATCCAAGACTTTTTGTCTGTCTGCAAGGATTGCTTCGTATTCTGTAATTTTCTTAAGAAGTTCGTCATATTCGTTTTTGATTTTGTCTTGTTCTAATCCGGTTAACCTTCTTAATTGCATTTCTAAAATAGCATTTGCCTGATCAACATCAAGACCAAATCTACTCATTAAACCGACTCTAGCATCATCAGTTGTTTTTGATTTTTTGATAAGTTCAATCACTTCATCTAATGAGCCTAAAGCAATAAGCAAACCGGCTAAAATATGAGCTCTAATTTTCGCTTTCTTTAAGAAATAAATTGTTCTTCTTGTAACAATTTCAACTCTGTGTTCAACAAATTCGTTTAAAACTTCATATAGGTTAAGCAATCTAGGTTGCTTACCGCATAAAGTAACCATGTTAACACCGAAAGTTGTTGCAAGTTGAGTATATTTGAATAAGTTATTTTTTACAACTTCAGGTTTTGCGTCACGTTTTAGTTCAATTACAATACGCATACCTTCTCTGTCAGACTCGTCTCTAATATCAGAAATTCCGTTAATTTTCTGTTCTTTAACTAAATCTGCGATTTTTTGTATAAGTAAGGATTTGTTAACCTGATAAGGTATTTCTGTAACAATAATAGCAGTTCTTGTTTGTCTGCCTGCTCCACCAGGGATTTCTTCAATAGTAGCTACAGCTGACATTTTAATAGAACCGCGTCCTGTTTCATAAGCTTGTTTTATGTCGTTCAAACCTACGATAGTTGCTGCAGTAGGGAAATCAGGCCCTTTAATATATTCCATTAGTTCAGGAACTGTAATTTGCGGATTGTCAATTAATGCAATAGTTCCATCAACAACTTCTCTTAAGTTGTGCGGAGGTATATTTGTAGCCATACCTACAGCAATACCGGATGAACCGTTTAATAAAAGCATAGGAAGTCTTACTGGTAAAACAGAAGGTTCTTCCAATGAACCGTCAAAGTTTGGTTCAAAATCAACTGTCTCACAATCGATATCTGCCAACATTGATGTTGTAATCTTATGCATTCTTGCTTCTGTATAACGCATAGCAGCAGCACCGTCACCATCGACTGAACCGAAGTTTCCGTGTCCGTCTACTACAAGATATCTTGTGTTGAAGTCTTGGGCTAAACGAACCAATGCTTCATAAACAGAACTATCTCCGTGCGGGTGGTATTTACCTAAAACTTCACCAACGATACGCGCACATTTCTTAAAAGGTTTATCTGGTGTCATGCCCAATTCATTCATTGCGTATAAAATACGTCTGTGAACCGGCTTTAAACCGTCTCTAACATCAGGAAGCGCTCTACCTACGATTACGCTCATCGCGTAGTCTATATAGCACTTTTTCATCTCTTCTCTTATATTGACTGGTACTATTTTACCATCTGAAAATACATTCTGTTGAGCCAAAATCTTTCTCCTCTATCCCTCTATATTTACATTCTAGCACAAAAAACATTGGTGTAAAGCAACTCTGCTATTGTTACATAGCACTTGTATTTATTGTTTATATATTATTTAACTCTAGTATTTATACAGTTTTAAGCTTTGTAAAAAAAATTAAAATTTTGATTTTAAAAAGGCAATTTTTAAAATCAAAAATACTTTATATAAATGTAAGGGATAAATAAAGTA
Source organism: Candidatus Gastranaerophilales bacterium (assembly GCA_944324215.1). Taxonomy (GTDB): domain Bacteria; phylum Cyanobacteriota; class Vampirovibrionia; order Gastranaerophilales; family Gastranaerophilaceae; genus CAG-196. The sequence continues at coordinate 24,215 of CALUVP010000170.1, forward strand.
AGATAAAATCAAATAAGTAGCTAGAGTTAAAGATAAATAAGTCTAAAGCTCTGAAGAAAAAGTTTCTTTTTATACTCTCTCTTAATATCCTCGTGTTTATTTAATGTTTGCCATCAATCTCTTGGCAAACTTTTTTTTACATTTGTCTAAATACTACTTTTGTCTACCACCAGTATGGATGACGATAATAGCGAGGATAATATATATTGTAACGTGACCACTGAAGTTGGTTTTGTTCTTCAAGAAGCATATTCTGTCGTACCATTTCACGTATTTGTGCTTCTCTTTGTGCTGCTTCAATTCTTCTTGCATTTTCAGCAAGTAGGTCTGAATCAAGTCTTGCTTGAGTTTCGTTTAGGTCTTTAAAACAAGCTGCGAGGTTTGAACCTGAATATTTTGAAATACAATCATTGGCATTGCTAAAGAATTCTTCCTGTCTTTTATCCCAATAGTCAAAGTCATCTTGAAGAAGTTTTTCGTTTTTGGATTTTATCTTGAACCAATCCGGCTTTTTGCAATATGAGGTAATTTTTTTGTAAGAATTGTCTATTTTTTTCTGTTCGAGAGGTGCTATTAATTTGTTTATATTAGCAACCATGCTGATTAGTCCTTGAGAGTAATAAATTTGTTTAGCTCTGTAATAATAATTTAGTTTTTCGTTGTTATTTGATGTAGATGTTGCAACCTTTAAGTAATTTTGAGGATTTCCAGAATCAAGTTCTACTAAGTTTTTTGCTGCTGTGTAGGCTTTTTGAGGATTTTTAGTTACCGTATATACAACATATAGTAATTCTTGGGCGGGGAAAAATCCTGCTTCATTCTTTTTTATTACTGAAGCGTATTTTTCAGCGGTTTTCAAATCTTGCATATAATAATAGTTTTGTGCAATCTGAAATCGTGCCATTGAATTTGTGTTTATATACGGAAAAAGGTATTTATTAGAATTTACATAATCTCCGTTAAGTGAATACAATATACCAACCCTGTACTCTTTGGAGGATCTTGGAAATAAATTATTCTTATCAAGCTCAAGGAGCTTTTTTGAATATTCTAAGGCTTTAGGGTACTCTTTTTTATCCGTATAAACGTTAATAAATCTTGCTACATTTGGGATGTAATCCGGCATGAGATTTTCAGCCTTTTCATATTTGCCTTGTTTTATGTATTTTTCATTTTTTTGAATTTTTTTGTATTCTTTTTTTAAGTCTTTACTTAATTCTCCATTATAAGGGCGGAATTTGACATCAAGATTTGTTTCAAATTCATAGTAATTCCTATAATCTGCTAGCGAGCATGTTATAGTAAACAAGAAAAATAAAAATATTAGTATAATCTTTTTCATTATTTTAGAAGAATTTCTTTATACGCTGAAAGGCACTTTAATGCAGTAGATTTTGGAATACACCCTACTCCAAAAGCTTCAGCAATTTGTCTAGCATTGTATGATGCTGATATTATTATAACCTTCGTACTAGTATAACGACTAAATGACTTTATTTGTTCAATTAACCATTCTCCTGCAAATTTTGGTGAAAAATCTTCTTCCATTTGCATGTCTGTGATTATTACGTCAAAAGGTTTTTGTGTAAGCAATATATCATAAGCATCTTTGGCACAATCTGCAGTTGTAATTTCAACATTTCTATCAAAAATTTCATTTACAACATTAGAATTGAAATCTTGCCAGCCTTTCATATCATCAACTATTAAGATTTGTTTCATTTTCTTAAATTTTCAGCTCCATCAAGATATACAAATTCAGGTACAAAACCTTCACCACAATTTATTACAATTAAAACTCTCAAACATTTCTCAAGGCTATTTGGAACGTCTAATTCGTGAAAGCACATCATTGGAACTTCTTTCCATTTTAAGTTTACGCGTGCATATTTTGCCGGAAAATCTGCATTCAAATCTTTAGTCAAAGTGAATATGACGTGAGATATTGAATCTGTTTCAAGTTTATTTCTTTTCATTATCTCTGTAAGTAATTTTATAGTTGCTGCTCCGATAGCTTCGGGAGAATTATCTTCTACTGTTATTGCTCCTCGTATACCTTTTGAAATCATTTTCTATACCTCGCTTAAATAAAATAATGCCGCAAGAGTAGAAGCCGTAAGGGCTATTCCATTCTCCTCCTGCTCTCGTAACCAATTATAAACATTTTTTCTGTCTACAAGTATTCTGTCTACAATTACTCCGTCATCACTTACGGGCTTAGATACAATATTGTAATCACTAATGTAAGCTATGGCAATAGTGACAACTTCAGAAACACAACCTGGTGAACTTGCTGTTTTTCTAGTTTTGATTTCTATTTTATCCGCCTTAAGCCCAGCTTCTTCAAGAAGCTCTGAAGAGATTGCTTCTTTAACACTTTCTCCTATTCTTACATCTCCTACAAGACCTGCAGGAAGCGCTATTGAGTATTTTGAAATACCTTCTGCTTGGAGAGGTGGTCTTTCTTCTTTTAGAAATAATATTTTTTCATTATTTATAAGAGGAAGTATTACAACCACATCTTTTGCATTTGGTCTGTGTGCATAAACCCAATCTTTACCGCTCTTTGATTTTGTACTCTTTAATTGTAGATATTTAGTATTATATAGTATCATTTGTATTTCTATTCTCCATAGTGTAAATTTATATTCATAACAGCAGGAAGTTTTATTGTAAACTCTGTATATTTACCTTCTTCGCTTTCTACAGTAAGTTCTCCGCCGTGTGATTTTGCAATTTGTTGAGATAAATAAAGCCCCAGACCAGTGCCTATTTTTCGAAATTTTTTAGCTGCAGAATAGTATCTGTTGAAAATCTTATCTATATCTTCTTTAGAAATTCCCGCTCCATAATCTTTAACTTTTATAACTATAAATTTAGGAATTTCTCCAATTCTTATTTCAATGGGAGAATTTGGCTCGCCATAAGAAATAGCATTTTGTATAAGATTTTTTATTACTCTTTTAAGCTGAATTTTATCAGCATATACTCTTATATCTCTTTCTGTTAAAAATTTCATAATATTTTTAGTTTTTACTGCGATAGGTTCCATTTCTTCTATAATTTCTTCAATAAAGCTCTTAAGCATAATGTTTTCTTTGTAAAGTTTTATATTTCTATCTCTTACTTTGTACGTTTCAAGAACTATTTGAACTAAATCCAGAAGTTCCTGATTTGAGGTTTGCATATTTTTTAAAGCAATTTTTTGTTTTGGAGATATTTCTCCAAATGTATTATTCAGGAATAGTTCCAGCACATTTTTTTCTGCTATAATCGGAACTTTCAAATCATGTGTTAATGTCGCTACAAAATCTTCTTTCAATGTCTCAAGTTCTCTCTGGTTCGTGACATTTTGTATTATTATAATGAAGCGTTTCTTTTTGTCTTCTAATTTTAGTTCTATGGTACCTGCAATAAAATTTTTAGATTCATTAGCGTTTATAATAATTTCACTTTCTTTTAAATCTTCAACATGACTTCTGGAAGGTATTTTAATGTAATCATCTAAAGATTCGCCAAGGAGTTTTTTCCCATCAATATCAAACCATTTGCTGATTTTGGTTGTCGCTCTTAGAATTCTGTGATTTTCATCTAAAATTATCAAGCCATCTGATAAGGAATTTATTACAGCTTCCAGTAGTTTGTTTTGCCTGTATAGTTCTGTT
>CALUVP010000171.1 GCA_944324215.1 Candidatus Gastranaerophilales bacterium
TTGCAGGTTCTTTAATAAAAAATCCGGGCGGCGGAATAGTTGAAGCCGGCGGGTACATTGCAGGGAAAGAACTTTATGTAGAAAGAGCTGCAAATCGTCTTACTGCTCCAGGTATAGGCTCTGAAGGCGGTGCGATGTTCAATCAGCACAGACTTATTTTCCAAGGTCTTTTTATGGCGCCTTCTGTAGTTTCAGAGGCTGTAAAAGGTGCAATTCTTGCAGCAAAAGTTTTTGAAGATATAGGATTTAATTCAAGCCCTAAATACGATGAAGAAAGAACAGATATTATTCAAAACATAATTTTCGGAAAACCTGAGCATTTGGAGGAATTTTGTAAAACAATCCAATCTCTTTCACCTGTAAACGGTTATGTAACTCCGATTCCTGAATATATTCCGGGTTATGAAGATCAAGTAATTATGGCAGGTGGAACGTTTATTGAAGGTTCAACGATAGAGCTTTCAGCAGACGGCCCTATGCGAGAACCTTATGTAGCATATATGCAGGGCGGGTTGAATTACGCACACGTCAAAATCTGCCTTGAAGAAATTGTTAAAAAATTGTAGAATTTGAATTTTTGACGATTTTTATTTATTCATCCATAAATTTAAAATCATTTCCAAGTTTTGATTTAAATAGATTTATAAATTCAACAAAATCAATATCCAAAGCTTCAATGATTTTCCACAATGTAACGAATTTACAGTCAATTAAAGCTCGTTCAATTTTTCCTAAATTACTGTCATTTAGAGAATATTCATCAGCAATTTTATTTCTGGAAAGTGTTGTTCTATTTTTGCGTAACTCTTCAAGAACTTCTCCGAGAACTTTTCTAAAATATAAAGTCTTTTCATCGGTGTGTTGCATTTTATCATCATAAATGATAGTATTGTAGAGTATCCGTTATATATAACGAGGTTGTTGTGGCTAAACTTTTATTAATTGATTTTGATGGAGTCTTAAATACCTATACTGGGAATTATGATGAAAATGTCATTCCATCTCCAAGAAAAGGTGTTGAGAATTTTTTAAAAAAACTTTCTGAATGCTATAAAATTGAAATATTTACGGCAAGGAATAAAAAAAGTGTACTAAAATGGCTTATTGAAAATGGTTTAGATAAATACATATATGATGTTACTAATGTAAAAAATCCCTATGCAACAGTTATTGTTGATGATAGAGCATTGAGGTTTGAAGGTGATTACGATAAAGCATTTTTAGAAATTGTTAATTTTTCACCATATTGGAAATAAAAGCTTCCAATAAACGTATTCACTATTGTCCGATTAGTAAGTTTGACCTGTGTACCAGACAATTCGAGATTGATTTTAGGATTTCTCATTTCTCTATTTAATCTGGTTTATTGTTGTGTTTTTGATTTTTTAATTTTTCAATTTTTTCAGAAATGTATTTGTATTTATCAAATTGGTTTGAGTTATTTGAATTTGGTTCGGATTTTAAACTCTCTACCAATTTACCAATTGCTTCAAGATTATCTTCTAAATTTTTAGATTTTTCTTCACTTTCTTTAAACAACTTGTCTAAGTATTCTTTTTCATTCTTTAAAGCTTCTGCTTTTGCTTTCTCTTCAAGTCTTAATTTACGCTCAATGACGATATCCGTAACTAATGCTAAAAATGTTATACCGGCAAGAGCTAACTTCCAAGAGCTTTTAGACTTTTTTTCTTTTATTTGTTCGGTACTGGGTTTGTTATCTATTGTATCATTTTGTGTTTGAGAAGGTTTGTTTGATAAAAATGATTTTTGGGCTGAATTTTGATAAGAAATCGGATAAATACGCATAGTTACCTTTCTTTAATTTATTATATTATGCTTTATTATATTATATTTATAATAAAATGTGTAAATATTTTTTTTTTGCCAGTTAAGAAAAAGAGTATATTTACTTTAACCTCTTTACAAATATGTCATTTTTTAATACTATAAAGAACAATGAGAGGTTACTAATGGTTACAAAATATAAACGTGTGTTATTGAAAGTTAGCGGGGAAGCTTTGTTGGGCAATCAGCAGTTTGGTATCGATTACGATCCTGTTGAGATGATTTCTAAAGAGATAAAATCTATTTATGAAAAAGGTGCTCAGGTTGCTGTTGTAGTAGGTGGCGGCAATATTTTCCGCGGAATGAAAAATAGCGCAAAACTCGGTATGGACCAAGCTTCAGGTGATTATGTCGGAATGCTTGCTACTGTTATGAACGCAGTAGTTATTCAATGTGCTTTGAAAAAAATCGGTGTTGAATGTCGTGTTCAAACAGCAATTGCGATGAACCAGATTGCAGAGCCTTACGTAAGACATAGAGCCATTAGACACCTTGAAAAAGGTCGAGTAGTTATTTTTGCTGCAGGAACAGGAAACCCTTTCTTTACAACAGATACAGCCTCAGCTCTTAGAGCTTCTGAAATTGATGCAGAAGTTATGTTGATGGCTAAAAACGGTGTTGACGGGGTTTATAGTGATGATCCTAAAACAAATCCTGAGGCTAAGAAAATTGACAGAATGTCTTATGATGACATTATCAAAAAAGAATTGAAAGTAATGGACACTTCTGCTTGTGCACTTTGTAAGCAGAATAAGATTCCTATTATAGTATTTGATTTCAAGGCAAAGGGAAGTCTTGAAAGAATTATGAATGGTGAAGCCGTAGGTACGTATATAAGTTAATAAGATAGAATATAAAAGGAGAAAATTATGTCAGAAGCTCTTGAAGAGATGTATTTATTTGGTGAAGAGAAGATGGAAAAAGCTATAGCTCAGATGAAAAAAGAGTTTGCTTCTGTTCGTACCGGACGTGCAAATCCTGCAATTCTTGATAAAGTAATTGTAGAATATTACGGTGCTCCTACACCAATCAGACAAATGGCACAAGTTAGTGTAAGTGAAGGCACTACACTTGTTATTACTCCTTTTGATAAAAGTATTATGAAAGAATTAGAAAAGGCTATTATCAAAGCTGAATTAGGTGTAGCTCCAAATAATGATGGCACTTGCGTAAGGTTAAATTTCCCTCCTCTTACTGAAGAAAGAAGAAGAGAAACTGCTAAAGAAGTTAAGAAATATGGTGAAGATGCTAAGGTTGCTGTAAGAAACGTTAGACGCGATATGGTTGATTCGTTAAAGAAGATTGAAAAAGATAAGAATATGCCTGAAGATGCAGTTAAAGATAATCAGGATAAAATTCAAAAGATTACTGATAAGTATGTAGGGATAATTGATTCACTCGTAAGTGAAAAAGAAAAAGAGGTTATGACAGTATAATGAAAAGATTGATAACCGGTTTGATATTCGGTTTTACTGCTCTTTTTGCTATTATGGCAGGAGGGTTGTATTTGGTAGCTTTAACTTTAGCTATTGTTGTATTAGCTTCAAAAGAATATGTAAAGGTTCTTGAGATAAAAGGCTTCAGACCAAGTTTTAGAATAATTATATTATCAAGTTTGATTTTTGCAGCGCTTGCATACTTTAACAGGTTTGATCTTGTTGCGCTAGCTTTTTCAGCTTGTTCAATAATGGCATTTATGTCTGTTTTATTCAAAGGAAAACAGCCTTATATCGCAAATGTTGCAACAACAATTCTTGGTTTTGTATATTGCGGATGGTTTCCTCTACACTTGCTTTTCTTAAGAGATTTAGGAAGTTTGCCTGTTTATGATGGTATATTAAAAACCAATGTAACTTTTGAAGGTGCTTGCTACTCCTTATTTCTATTGTTTGCAGTAATATTGACAGATACTTTCTGCTATTATGCAGGTTGTCGTTTTGGGAAACATAAATTATCAAAGGTTATCAGTCCAAATAAAACTATTGAAGGTTCAATTGGCGGAACTTTGATGTGTATGATTTTTTGCTTAATCTTTGGACCTGTAATTCAAATTCCTTGGTATCATTGTATTATATTAGGTTTGCTGATTGCAGGCTTTGCTCAGATTGGTGATTTGTGTGAATCTATGATTAAGCGTGATGCAGGTGTTAAAGATTCAAGCAATATTCTTCCGGGGCACGGTGGTTTTCTTGACAGAACTGACAGTTATATTTTAACTATTCCTGTTGTACATTATTATTTGTTCTTCTTTGTAGTGAATAATTTTGTAGATTTGTTCAAGGGAATATTCCCATGCTAGAAGAAATTTTCGGTGAGAAGAATGATTTAGTAAAAAAGGCTTTGACTCATCCTTCTTACACAAGCGAAAATGAATTGAGTTTTCTGGAAAATTACGAAAGATTGGAATTTTTTGGGGATTCTGTGTTAAAGCTTTTTACGTCTAAGCTTTTGTACGAAAAATACCCAAATTCACCTGAGGGTGAACTTTCAAAAATTCGTTCAATCTTGGTTTCGGATGCAATATTAGCAAAAGTAGCTACAAAAATCGGTTTGGATAAAGAATTAATCTTGGGACCAGCTGAGGAAAAGCAGGGTGGTAGAAAGCGGGAATCAAATTTGGCTTGTTCTATGGAAGCAGTTTTGGGAGCTTATTATTTGAGTGGTAAGGCTGAAAAAATAGAAAATTTTATTAGGGAGTATTTGATAATTTATTCAGAAGAAGTAGAGAAGCATTTTGCAAGATATAATGCAAAAGACATTTTGCAACAATATACCCAAGGTATAGATAAGACTTTGCCTGTTTATAAAACAATAGGTACAAAAGGCCCTGCGCATAAACCTGTTTTCGAAGTCGAAGTAGAATGGCGTGGTGAAGTTATAGCAAGAGCAGAAGGAAAAACTAAAAAAGAAGCTCAGCAAAATTGTGCTTATGAGGCTTGTAAGAAGTTCGGCGTGGTAGAAGACTAGTAAAATTTTCCACCAAATGCATGATACCTAAAGTCAAAAATTTTATTATAATGAAACTGTGTATTGGGAGAGGTTTTGATGAACAGACGTTGGTACGATTCAAATGAGTATACAGAAAAGGCTTTATCTATATTGAAGGATATGGATGAAGAAAGACGTCGTGCTCTTTCTCGTGATTTAACAGCAGTTGTTCGTCAGATTAAAGAAATGCATGAAGAGGATGAAGACGAAGAAAAGGATGTAAGCATCGGAATTGATAGAGTCCTTGGGTTATACAAAATTTCTAATTCCAGAAGATGGTATGACAAAGTCAGTCTTTTATCTTATGCAATGAAAACAATGTCAACTTTACCAAAAGAAGATTTTTATAACATAATGGAAGGGATTTCAACTTCATTATCTGCGTAGTTTTTTGCCTTGATTTTTCTACCTGTTTATTCTAAACTTCAAGTGTTAGATAAATAAGGAGATGGATTATGTCAAGAAAACCAATTATTGCAGGAAACTGGAAAATGAATTTACTTCAAGGAGAAGCAAAAGCTTTATTTGAAGGTATTAAGAATTTTACAAAAGATTTTACAGCACAACAATTACCAACAATCGTTATAGCACCTGTTTTTACATCATTAAACGTTGTAGAAACAGAAAGATGTAATTGCGGATGTGGCGGTGATAAGATTGCTATTGCCGGTCAAAACTGCCACTGGGAAAAATCAGGCGCATTCACAGGTGAAGTTTCTGTAGAGATGTTAAAAGATGCTGGCTGCTCTTATGTAATTATCGGTCACTCTGAAAGAAGACAATATTTCTCTGAAACAGATGAAATGATTAATAAAAAAGCAAAAGCTATTTTAGCTGGCGGTTTAATTCCGATTATTTGCTGCGGTGAAACTCTTGAACAAAGAGAAGCAGGCGTTACGGATCAACACATTGCAACTCAAATTCGTGCAGCATTAAATGGTTTAACAGAAGAAGAAGTTGCAAAATCAGTTATTGCATACGAACCAATTTGGGCAATTGGTACCGGAAAAACTTGTGACAGCCAAGAAGCTAACAGAGTAATTGCAATGATTAGAAATGTGGTAAAAGAAGTTTCTTCTGCTTCTGCTGGTGATTCAATTAGAATTCTATACGGTGGCTCTGTTAAACCTTCTACAATTGAAGAACAAATGTCTCAATCAGATATTGATGGTGCTTTGGTTGGTGGAGCAAGTTTAAAGGCTGATAGCTTTAACGAAATTATTGCGAATACTATGAAAGTTAGTGTTTAGTAAAAAACTTAAAGGTTAAAAATAATGGTAGGAAAATATTTCTTACCATTATTTTTATGAAAAAGAAAAGTTACAAAAGTTAACATCACTGAGTCAAAATTTCTCTACACTTGTGTAAGATTTTTGTTTATGTGAAAATGTTTATAGCTGGTAATAACAGTAAATCGTAGTAGTAAAAATATAAAGGGAACTAGAAAAATGGCAAGAAAAACTCCATTAGAAAAGATCAGAAATA
>CALUVP010000172.1 GCA_944324215.1 Candidatus Gastranaerophilales bacterium
ATATGTTGATAATGATTTATTAATTAGTGCTATTCCGCCACTTAAATCCTTACTAACTTTTGATTCTCCTAGCAACAATAATTTTGTATCGGCATCATAAAACAATGTATCAATTCCATAAACATTCATATTTCTGTCAGTTACTAAATTCAGTTTAGGAATTATACATTCAAATTTGAAATAATCAAAAAGTAAGTTGCTAAAAATATATTCTCCAATTTTACCAACTTTATCTAAACGAATTTTTTTTACCCCGTTGTCATCAACTACTGTATAATTATCAATAATAACATCTAAAAGTTTTTCATCGATATCATTAGGAACAGGTATTTCATTCTCTCGATCAAGAAAAATCTTTAATATTCTATATAGCTCGGCAAAATTTTCTTTTGTTGGATTGAACTTTAATGTAGAATTATTTTCTGCATATCGTATTAATCTCTTCTCGTCAAAAAAATATTCGAATAATTTATTATAAAAACCTTCCTCATTTAAGCTAATATGTAAAAAACTATGCTTATCGTCACAAACCTTAACGATAAACTGATCAAAAGATTTCTCTTCAATAACTAACTTTTCGGTTGTTTTATCTGGTTTAATATTCATAAGATATATACTTTTTATTAATAAACTTCAATGATAAATATGCTAAAGATTACTATAACTTAGGTATAATTGTCTTAAAATCTACAGCCTTTGTACTTAAGTCCCACTTGCCAACTTGCATTTTCTTTATAGTTTTACCGCTTCCGAAGTCTAGTAAATCTTGACGATTAAGGTTATTCAGCACCTTGTTTAAACTACCTAAACCTGCAGAAGACAGTAAGAATGACTCTATTGGTTCGCACAACTTACAATACGCCCATAATTGCCCTAAGTCGTGCAAATTAAGCTGAGTTTTTTTTGCTTCTATAAATGCAATATTAGGTTTCCCTTTATGAATGATAATGCCAAGTACGTCTATTTGAATATCAAGCCCAACAGACTGGGGATAATAATCGATGATACCAAATTGCTCCAAATATATATCTAAAGTCCTTGCGTGGGAATCTATAGTAACAACTTTCGCTCCTTTGTATTTGTTTTCCAAGTACTGTTGGAGCCAAACCCTCATTGGCTCATATAACTCAAATTCTTTCGTAACGTTATTCGCCATATCCAAGCAGCCTCGCTAGGTCTGTCCAAGACTCAAAATGCTTACCGCGTATTTCTTCTGGTAAAGAGGGATCGTTTTCGTGAGGATGAATGGGTCTTATTTTTCTACGAATAGGCTTTTCCCAGTAAAATTTATGTGTTTTTTCTGGATCTATAAATTCTAGCAGCTCTTCACTATATTTTTCAAGAGCATCTTGCTTATGCTTGACATTAAAACCTATCGGTAAAAATTCATTAGCAAAAATCTTTACCTGATGCTCTTTTTTCCAAAAATACGGTTTGCCTTGGTTATATTTTTTTAGGTCGCCGTCTCTAAAATTCGGATGACCAAAGTCTATTGTTTGAACTGGCACGTCAACTGCTTTAAGCATATTGGCAATATCAATTACCATATACCAATTACCTGGTATTTCAATATAGACTCTATGTGCACCGTCTTGTCCGAAAGCAATGTTACTTTTTCGTATGTATCCTGTAACATCAGCGATACCCCGCAATAGAGCCTTTTTCTCATCAACAGTTATGGAAAACAGTTCATGATTCATGCGCATTGTTGAATGGTGCCTGCCGCCACCAATAAAACGAAGGATTTCCCTAGTAATATATTCATCATTTGGTTTTGTAAAAGTCAAAACTGTGGATCTTTTATTCTGTGTTACAATTATATTATGCCCAATGAGTGGTTCAACAATTGAACGAATATCAACCGTGCTCGCTTTTACATATACTTTTACATCTTTTAAATCATCAGTATATAAATTCTTGTGCGGAATATCAATGGTAATTCTGGTTTCACTATTATCTCGTTGGATTTCTCCATTGCCAAGTAGCATACCAAGCAAATATGCCATTTCAGTGTTCATAATTTGCATCTACTCCTATTTCATTATAAATTTTATCAGCAATTGCTTTTGCCATTAAAGGCGGAACGGCATTGCCAATTTGTTGCCGTATTTGAACTTTAGCACCAATGAACACGAAATTATCATCAAACGATTGCAAGCGCGCTGCTTCACGAGGCGTAATCGATCTATTTAAAAATGGATGATTGTTAGTTCCATTAGATGAAGCATCAAACCTTGTATCAATAGTAGGGGATACTGTATCCCATTTTAATCTACCCCAGGTTCCAGAAAATTGTTGTTTACCAAGCAATTCTTGTGGTAAATGCTCTTTTCCGCATTCCGGTGGAATCATAGATAATTTTTTAATAGCTAAAGCTGAATGATTTGAAGCCTTGTGATTATAAAGTTTTGTACTATTTTTACGACGCTCGATTTGATATTTACTTGTTGGCTCATTTATATAATCTTGCTCAAATGCACCCTCTCCAGAATTTAAATATGCAAGATCACTAATAGCTTCTTTCACAGTCACTATGTTATGATTTCCTTTAGGAAGACTGATTGCTTTTTCCTTGCAACAGATAAATATAGCTCTTTCACGCGCTTGCGGAACACCAAATTCTGAAGCATTAAGAATACCATATTCAACGTGATAACCGAGCTGATGTACCTTATCAATAATTTGATTTTTAAACCAACCAGCTGAAGTCGAGAGAAGAGCTTTTACATTCTCGATTATGAATACGTCAGGTTGCACTTTTTCAACGATATTTAAATACTCATTAAACAAATAATTGCGTGGATCCTCTAACCCAAGTTTCTTACCTTTTAAAGAAAAGCCTTGACAGGGCGGTCCACCAATAATCATGTTAACTTCCAGTGCTTTGCTTAATTCAATAATCTCATCCTTGACTTTCGGGTCGGTAATATCCCCATTTATAATTTGAGTGTTGGGCATATTATATTTAAATGTTGCCAAAGCATTTGGATTAAAATCAACAGCAATCACCGTCTGGAAATGTTTATTCTTTTCCATCCCAAACGAAAACCCACCTGCACCAGAAAACAAATCAAGTATTTTAAAGGATTCAATTCCCATACTTATTGAATTTTTCTCCTAATTAATATTCTTTTAAAAATTTCCTTTCCCTTTATTGTTGGCTTAAATAAATCAAACTCATTATCCGAACCGTGATTTGCTTCACCAACAATCTCAAACTGTTCGCTATTGTATTTGTTAATGATTGTAATCGGAACCCCCATTATGCCATAATAATCGCATGGGATTTCGCGAATTGTCCTAACATTGATTGCGTCATAGTTATCGTATTTAGGGTAGTCTTCCGAATTGTAAGTTTTTGTCATAGTTACATACTCATGGCGGCGGTCATTATCTAAATTGGTAAGCCACATAGCATTTCCAAGGCTGCGCCATTTTTGCCCGCTTTCGTCTACCCAGTATCTATACTTTCTAGGCATTGAGTATTCAGGAACTCTGAATTTCATCTCTCCGAATCGATAACCTGTCCAAACTTCATTATTTTGTATTAGAGGAAAAATTTCTTTATATGTGATTGCATTTTGGTTCCCGATTATCAAAAACTTCTTATGGTAGCGCATGATTTCGGTTACAATCTCCTTAAATAAAGAGAAGGGTGGGTTTGTTACTACTATATCACTTATTTTCAAGTATTCAATGCACTCTGCGCTTCTGAAATCACCGTTACCATCTAATTTTTTTATAACATTAGATGTTTGTAAGAAATAAGCAATGGCACCGTCCGAAATTTCACCTACAGCATCGCTGAATTTGGTCACGTCTAACACATATCCGGCACCTCTCTTTAAATTCTGATGAGTATCATCAAATAAATTTATCTGTGTGCCAACGACAGCGGATGCACCGTAAGACGTGCAAATTAACCTATGCAACTTTAGAACATTAAAGTTTTTCAAAAAATATTTGCAGAAGTTTGATTCAAATGGATCATCACAGTTACATAATACCGTTTTTCCGGCAAAGTGACGAACATAATGGGAAACTTCACTTTCTATAGTTTCATACGTTGTATAAAATTCATCATCTTTTATATTTTTGGCTGATTGCAAATTTGAGTTTTTATTAGCCATACTATCAATTCCTAAGTGTTTTTCTCTTATTATAGCACATAAAATATGACAGAAATAGTCATATTTTAAAAATTAGTTTTCAAACTTGACATGATTTTTCTCACAAAAATCATGAAATGCCTTCTGCCCGTCATAATTAGGTTCACAGAGACCGCGTTCCCATCTGTTTATCGTTGCAAACGATACGTTCAGTTCTTTAGCAAACTTTTCCTGACTTAAAAATAATTGTAGTCGGGCAAATTTCACCTTTTCTCCAAAAGTCATAATAAACTCCTACT
>CALUVP010000173.1 GCA_944324215.1 Candidatus Gastranaerophilales bacterium
AACCCTAATAATGCAGAAATTCCGTATTATATCGGGTACTTATACTCAGAACAACAAAATTGGGCTCTTGCGGAAAATTACTTAAAAAAAGCAATTTCTAAAAATCCTCAATCAGAAGCTAAAGAACTTCTTGCTTACGTAACCCAAAACGGCTCTGTATCTGTTTTGAATGAGGGTATTGAACTGTATGAGCAAAATAATTATCAAAATGCGCTTATAAAATTCAATGAAGTTTTGAAAAAAGAGGCAAATAATGCTTATGCTTATTATTACAGAGGGCTGATTTATGATGAGCAAAAGCAGCCGAAACTTGCAATTAACGATTACTTGAATGTATTAAAATATTCAAACGAATTTCCTATCGCAAATTACATGGTTGCAGTAGATTATGATACTTTAAGTAATTACAAAGAAGCTTTTAAATATTATCAAAAATTTATTTCATCCTATACAACGGATGATGAATATTTAAAATATGCAAAAAGCAGATTAGAGGAATTAAGACCTTATGCAGGGGGGTAAAAAACTCCTTAGCCCCTTGAGGGAGAGGGTTGGAACGTAGGGTAATGCCAAACAAACAAAAAACAGTTAAATCTCTTATATCAAGCAGAGTTTCACTTGCCCCTATGGCAGGAATTACTGACTATGTACTAAGAAGCCTTGTTAGAGAATATTCCAAGACTTGCCTTTTAACGACGGAGATGATAAGCTCAGAAGCTTTAACGCAAGTTAAGGACAATAATATTACCGCAAGAGGCGAAGATCATTCACCGATTTCATATCAACTCAGCGGGCATAAACCACAAATGATTGCAGATTGCGCTAAATACTTAGAAAAATACGCCGATATGATTGATATTAACATGGGATGCCCTGTAAATAAAGTCGTAAAAGGTACTGACGGGTGCGCTCTTATGCGACATCCTGATTTAGCAGAAGAAATTGTTAAAACAGTATCTTCTCAAATTTCAATTCCACTGAGCGTCAAATTCAGACTTGGTTATACATTTGATGAATTAAATTTTGTTGAATACGGGCAAAGAATGCAAGAAGCTGGCGCAAATTTTATTACTATACACGGCAGAACCCGCTCCCAAATGTATGGCGGAAAAGCTGATTGGGAAAGAATTGCAGAGTTAAAACGAAATGTTGATATTCCAGTCTTTGCAAACGGAGACATTGTTTCTCCTGAAACAGCCGCAGAATGCCTTGAAAAATCTCAAGCGGACGGTGTTGCAATAGGGAGAGGTGCTTTGGGAGACCCTTCTTTACTTTATAGAGTTGAAAGATACATCAACAAGGGTGAATACATACCACCACCAACTTTAGAAGAAAAAATTGAAATTCTGAAAAAACATCTTCTAAAAGAAGTAGAACTTCGTGGAGAAGATGTGGGTGTAAAATTCTGTAGAAAATTTTACCCTTATTACGTAAATAACTTCACTGGAGCTTCAAAACTCAGAGGTGAATTAGTTTTAATAGATAATTTGCATGAAATTTTTAATATGTTAGACAGTATTCACTTAATGAAAATTTAGTGTATAATAACAGTTATAGTATTTTTATGAAAGAGCTGGATTTTTATGGATAAACTATCAAGAACAATTTCTATTCTTACAGATACATTAAAACAATTATTAAGACATCCTCTTCTATTGATACCAATTATTCTTGGATGGATATATTATGCAAGCGCAATAATTTATTTTAATTATCATTTTAACTGGGACTCATATACATTTAACCAAGGTATGTTAATTATCTTTTTAATTTTATTGAGTTTTTGCTTCGTCTTTTCATTAAGTTCTTTTATTTTGCTTGAAATAATTGAACAAATCGAAACCAATAATAAAGTAAATTTATTAAAAGCCTTGTCTGATGCTATTTTTATAGATACTTATAAAGCTCTTCCTATTATATTTATATGGGCTATCATATACTTTATACTTGAAATACTTGAAGCAATTTTTTCACGAAGAGATAGAGATAGAGATAGAGATGATAATAAAACAGCATCTTATGAAAATATTGCAGGAACCTTATCCGGATATGATTCTTTTTCTTTGACATCTCTTAGTTTTGATATAGTAAAATCCGGTATACGTTTAATTGTATTTTTTATCTTTCCGGCAATAGCTTGGGAGGAAGAAAATTTTATTGGGGCTATAAAAAAAGGAACATCAGCTGTTAAGGAACATTTTCAAGAACTTCTTACAGGATTTATCTCCATAGAATTTGTAGCTTTAATTTTAGGAATTCCAGCAGGGATTATGCTATCACTTTCAGAACATAAAGTTATGACTTTTTCAGATAGCGCTTGGCTTTGCTTAATCTTATATATTGCATTTGCATCAAGCCTATACTTGTACTTGCAACAAATGTTTGCAGCATCATTATATTTATGGATTATCAAATGGAAAAGAGCAGTAAGAAAAGCCAAACTAGCGAAAATGCCAATTCCTGAACTAAAAGATATTACGCCACCGTCTCTTTTAGACAACGTTCCTGATTTAAAATATCGTTAATTAACGATATTTTCCAATAAATCCGTTAGCCCAATCTCTTGCTAACATTTCACCTTTCCCTTCTGGTTTAACTTTTATCAGACGCAAAAGGCCATCACCAGTTTTAACATCAATTCCTGATTTTGAAATATTGACAAAATCTCCAAAATTTCCGTCAGCACAAGCGTTTACAACTTCTGTTTCCAAAACTTTAATAATTTTGCCATTATATTCAAAAAATGCGCCGGGGCATTTATAAACACCTCTGACCAAATTATGAATTTCATCTGCAGATTTTGTCCAGTCAATTTTGCACTCTTCTTTTTTCAATTTATCGGCAAAACAAACACCATCCTCGCACTGCGGAGTAGGAATTATGCTTCCGTCTTTTATACCCTTTAAAGTCTTATCCAACAATTCTGGAGAACAAGAGGCACAAATTTCAAATAATTCCATACAATTCATATTCTTAGTTATTTCAATCGGCAATTTCATACAAATATCACCGCAATCAAGTCCCAGTTCTGTTATCATTGTGCAAATCCCCGTTTCCTTGTCACCATTAATTATTGCTCTTTGTATAGGATTTGCACCTCTATATTTTGGAAGCAATGATACGTGCAAATTGATAGTTTCGTACTTAGGGATATCCAGAACTTCTTGAGAAAGTATTTGACCGAAAGCAAAAGTCACAAAAAAATCCGGCTTTAATTCTCTCAAAGCCTCTATTACTTCTGGCTCTTTTCTTATAGATTTAGGCTGGAAAACTTGAATATTATGTTCAAGAGCAAATCGTTTTATAGGGCTTGGAGTAAGTTTCTGCCCTCTCCCTGAGGGTTTATCCGGCTGAGTAACAACAGCCAAAACTTCAAAGTCCTTAGAATTATGAAAATATTCTAAGGATTTTAAACCTATATCAGGAGTTCCGAAAAATACTAAACTTATCAACCTATTCTTCCTTCTTATCGTTTTCTTCCTGCGCCCTTTTTTCTTTTTCTAATTTCTCTTTCATCAAAACTTCAATTTTTTCCTGAAGCTCAGGTTCGTCTAAAATTTTGTCAAGCTGTATATCAGGAAGATTGCATTTTTTCAAAACTTCTTCTGCTTCAAATCTGTTTATGACATGATCTATAAATAATACTCCATCCAAATGGTCAAATTCGTGCTGAATTGCTCTTGCAAGAAGGCTTCCGTCTTTTGCTTCCAAAACAAAAGAACGACCATTCCTATCCATAGCTTTTATCATCACATCAGAATATCGTCTTACATCAGTAAATGCTTCGGGAAAACTCAAACAACCTTCGTGACTAATTACAGCACCTGATTTTTTAATAATTTTTGGATTAATAAACACAATAGGATTTAAAGGCTCATTTCCTGTAGAAGTATCAATTACAAAAACTCTGTAATTTTCACCTATTTGTGGAGCTGCTAGCCCTACTCCATTCTGTGCATACATTGTGTCTAATAAATCTGCTACTAAATTTTTTATTTTCTGAGAAACTTTATGTACTTCCTTTGATGGTTGCCTTAAACTTTCTTCACCATATCTTACAACTTTTCTTATTGACATATTTTATACCTCGTATACTAAATTTTATCACAAAAACGAACATTTTTCGAATAAAAACGTTATAATAGTATTATGAAAAATTTGTTTCTAACAATTTTATTACTCTTATTTTTAAGCTCTGAAGCTATTGCCGTGGCAGCAAAAATCTATGATAAAGATGGATTTCGTCTTGGAATCTGCAAGAAAAACGGAGATATTTTTGAGGCGTATGATTTAAATGAAAATCCAATAAAAAAAGATGCTTTAGACAATGAAGTTCCGGGAAAAGAATTATATTTTTACGATATTTCAGGAAATCTCAGAAAATTTACCAATGAAAAACGAACGATTGCACCCGTTAATTTTGAAATAGACGGCAAAATATACAAAGGCCCATTATACCGACATCCGTGGTAATTACTTTTTCAATACCCAAAAATCTTTTTGGAATAAAACCAGTACTGGAATTAACTCTAATCTACCGATTAGCATATCGAAAATCAATATTAACTTTGTAAACCAATGAAGCGGTTCGAAAGTTCCTAAAGGTCCTATTTTGCCAAATCCAGGTCCAATATTTCCTATCGCACTTACAGCACCGGTTAAGCCGATTGTTGTACTTTGTTCAATAATCGCAATGACAAATGCCGACAAAACCAATATCGCAAAGTAGAAAGCTACAAACATTAATATCTGATCCAAAATTTCTTTTGAAACAGAATAACTTCCGATTTTAATATTGCAGACAGCTTTTGGATGTAATATTTTTATCATTTCAGTTTTCATTATCTTGAAAATTAACAACCATCTAATGACTTTCAAACCACCGCCAGCTGAGCTTGCGCAACTTCCAAAAAGCATTACGGCAAATAAAAGTATTTTACTGGTATAATCCCATTTTACATAATCAACACTACAATATCCTGTAGAAGAAACAAGGGCTGATATATTAAAAAAGGCGTGAGTTATGCTATTTGGGATATCATAATTCATATTAACAAACAGAGAAATACTTAAAAGTATACCTATAAAAAGAATCACATTAAAATAAGCTCGAAATTCTTCGTTTCTGAATAAAACCAAAGGATTTAATCTTATCCAAGCTTTGTATTGTAAATTAAAGCTGGCACCTGCAAAAAACATAAAAAATGTTGTAATCCATAACAAAGGAAATGAATATCCTATCATACTATCGCTTGAAGGAGATAAGCCACCACCTGAAACAGATGAAAAAGCGTAACATACAGCATAAAACCAGCTCATTCCATAAAACTTTAATAGCACAATATCCAAAAGCGTTAAACCGGCATAAACTTTCCAAAGAGCAGCTGCAGTATTTTTTATTCTAGGAGTAAATTTATCTTCAGTCGGTCCGGGCGCTTCTGCAAAAAACATTTGGCGACCTGCAATTGCAAATTGCGGCAAAATCGCTATAAATAACACGATAATTCCCATACCGCCAAGCCACTGAGTAAATGAACGCCAGAAAAACAATGTATTTGGATAATTAAAATGTGTAAATACAGTAGCCCCTGTTGCAGTAATTCCTGACGTTGCTTCAAAAACTGCATCTATAGGTTTTATCCCGAAAAATATATAAGGAATTGATGCTAAAATTATTGCAAAAATCCAAGAAAAAGTTACAACACATAACCCCTCTGATTTTTTTATATCATTTATAGATTTAATTTTTGCAATTCCCTTTACTACTCTTCTTATTGTAACTGCAATCATTAGTGCAAATGCACCTGTTAAAAGGAAAGGAAATATTGCAGCTGTTTCGTGATAATATATTGCAACCAAAATCGGCAGAAGCAAGACAAAACTAAAATACATTATTGTAAGACTGAATGAATAAGCCAGATAAGTTAATCTCATTCGATTTCCTCAAAAAATTCTCTTATAACTTTTGCATTTTCACTTGTCGTAAATATTATCAAATTATCACCACTCATAACTTGAGTAGCACCGTTTGGAATAATAATTCTTTTTCGTCTTTGAATAATACCAACAATAGCTTTTGCCGGCAGTTTCATTTCCATAATTTTCTTCGTTGGGTAATTTTCAGGGATTTCAATAACCAAAACTTCGCCTTTACCCTGCTCAACTGTCGCCAATATTCCGATATTGGTTTCTTTTATGCTGTTTTTAATTTCATTTAGAGCAGCCGTTCTTGAAGATATTGCAATATCAATTCCGACACGTTCAAACAACTCTACATTCGTCCCTTTTGAAACTCTAGAAATTACTCTTCCTGCCCCCATATGTTTTACTAAAAGAGAACACAAAAGATTTTTCTCATCATTATTTGTAACACTTACCACAACATCAGACTGAGCTACATCTTCTTCATTTAAAAGACCTAAATCCGTACCATCGCCGTTTATTATTAAAGTATTATCCAAAACCTGCGATAAATATTCACATCTTTCCGGATCTTTTTCGATTATTTTCAGATTTAATTTCAAATCCTCTAAACTCTTAGCAAGCTTTAAACCAACATTTCCACCGCCAATAATCGCAACATTTTTAACAAACTCTTTTTCGTGGAAAAATTTTCCCGCCAAAATATCCAAAGAATTTGATAACCCCATAAATATAACTTTGTCATCCTTGTGAAAAACGGTTTCACCGCTCGGTATAAACAATTCTCCATCACGAGTAATTCCGACTATCAAAGTATCTTTTGGGAAATTACAATTTTTTACCATCTGATTAACCAAAATTGATTTATCAGCAATTTTATACTCAAGAAGCCTTGCTCTGCCATCAGCAAAATGCTCTACATCAAGAGCTTTTGCAACTGTTATAATCCTAAAAATTTCCTGAGTCAAAAGTTCTTCCGGCCAAATTACGTTATCTATATAAAAATCGCAATTATACTCGGCATCTTTTGCCAAACCCAATGAATACTTATATTCTTCTTTTCTTACAAAACATATTGTTTTAACCGTGCTGATCCTCTTCGCAGTAAGACAAGCGACTATATTTAATTCATCAGAAGAAGTGCAAGCAATAAAAACATCAGCATTCTTTATCGAAGCCTGTTTTAATATCTCTATATTTGAAGCATTTCCGGCAATAAACCCAACATCGAGTTTATTAAAAACATCACCCTTATTATGTTCATCATCAATTACAGTAATGTCATTTGATGTATAAAGCTCCGTGGCAATCATTGAGCTTAACTCATTTGCACCAAAAATAATTATCTTCATAGCTGTATTTAACTTCAAAATCTATATAAAGTCAATCAATCCAACTGCTTTACAGTTGCTACTATTTTCCCAATCAAAATCAAATCGGAAATAGCTTTTCCACTAATAGTCCTTACTCTATATTCAGGATTATCAGACTTTATAATTATCTCATCCAAGTTTTTACATAACCTTTTTACAAAAAATTCACTATTATAACAAAATACATAAATTTTATTATCCTGAATCTGATTTCCATTCCAATGTTCTACAATAAGTTTATCTCCACTATCTATTGTTGGAGCCATGCTATTTCCTGAAGCATTTATCATTGAGTACAATTTATTTTTGGAATATCCGCTAATCATTGATACCGGTATCGGTAACTTGGTCTTTTCACTGGAAAAAACTATGCTTCCTGCACCGCAACTTGCAAAAACATCTGTATAATAATCAATATATGCTATATCCGGTAATGAATTGAATATATTTATTTTGAAAAATTCTTCAACTCGTTTTAATTCACTAACAGTAACTTCACTTTCATTTTTAATCCTATTACTGATAGTCTGCCTTGTAATACCTAAACTTTCAGCCAATAATGATTGATTAATAACTTCCCCTGTTTGACTCGATATTATCGAAATTAATTCATCTAACTTCATCGTTCCACCAAAAAATTAAAATAATACTTGACATTTGTATCATATCATCTTACAATAAATACAAAATGTAAACTATCAATTGATATTTAATCATATATTTTCATATATGTCAATGACTTAAATAAGAAGAAAAATAACGATTTTATTTGGCGTGAAGAGGTTTTAAAATGAATTACAGATACAATGTATCATGCAGTGAAACAATATCAAAAATTTGGACACCTACGGCAATTGAATGTTATAAACTCGGTTGCAGGTGTTCAAAATGCAATATCTACAAAATCTATTTTTCAAAAGCTCCTTACCGTTGCAAAATGAAGGAAACAGTAATAGAGCTTGTAAGGAAATTAGGCGCACCTGAGGATTAAAGTAAAAGAAAGGTTTTTATTATGAGCGGACATTCAAGCGTAGAAAATGGTAAAAAAGGTGGAAGACCTGTTTATAATAGTCAAACAAAAATATTGTTACCAGAAATAGAGTTAGTTATTCTTACTCCTAGACAATACGGCTCACTTTTAGAAAAATATGGTTATGAACTGCTTAACAAAGCTATTAAGATTTTGGAGGACTGGCTTAAATCAAGTCCTGCAAGCGAAAAATATCGTGGCAAAAACAATTATGCACATTTTCGTTCTGATGGATGGGTAATTAACTCTGCAAAAACTAACTAAATAACATTATTTTTTACTGATAATAATTTCTCGAAAAACTCTCTCGTGGTATTCACCCCCATATCAAAGCATTCTTGCTGAATTGAATACCACTTTTTTTTATTAAACATTGAGATCTTTAAATGTGGAGCTTGAGAAAATTCTGCGGTATCTTTGAACAAATCAAGAAGTGTAGTAAAATTAATCTTTTGAGACTTATGATTTTTAATCAATTTTTCCATATTTGATAAAGTACCGTATTTTGTTTTTCGCTCAAAACTATAATGTACTCCAAACTTTAAAATCTTATGAAAAATACCACCTTTCTCAGTATGTAAAGGAACCGTCACATCCTGTAAATAGTGTAGAGCATATCCAGCATGCTTCATAAAAACATCACTGTCATCACTCTGTAATGCTGTCATTAAATGTTCTTTATACTGGAAGTATGCGTTATTTTTTTCAACATCACTACCGAAACTTTTCTTGTTACTATTGGGGAAATAGAAATGAGTATTGCAACGATACCCCAACTCTGACTTTGCAAAATCCGGCATTTGTGAATATCTGGCAAATTGGCGTTTCTTTATATTACTTATCTTTAAATCTCTGAGTGCTAGCATTGTCATCTCTAAATGCGTTGTCTTATTCCACCCAAAATTTATTGAACTATTGTTAGACTTACAAACTTGCATTATTCCATACTATACGGCAAAACGGAAATGAACAATATCACCATCTTGCACAATATAATCCTTTCCTTCTAATCTTGTAACACCCTTTTCTTTACAAGCAGCATAAGAACCATTTGAAACAAAATCTTCATATCCAGTAACTTCTGCTCTTATGAATCCTTTTTCAAAATCCGTATGAATCACACCTGCTGCCTGAGGAGCTTTTGTTCCTCTCGTGATTGTCCAGGCGTGAACCTCTTTTTCACCTGCAGTAATAAATGTAATAAGATTCAAAAGCTCATATACGGATTTAATCATCTTATTAATACCGCTGTCTTTAACTCCAAGCTCGTCTAAGTATTCTTTTGCGCCTTCTTCACCAAGTTCAACAAGTTCTTCTTCAATTCTTGCACAAATAATAACTGTCTGCGCTCCGTGCTTTGAAGCGTATTCTTCCACAAGTTTTGTATAATTATTTCCCTCTTTTAAATCAAATTCAGAAACATTAGCACAATAAATCACAGGCTTAACTGACATTAAGTTTAATGGCTTAATTACATTAATTTCATCCTCAGTAAAATGATCCTTTAAGTTAATAAACGTACCGGCTTGAAGAAGCTCATTAAGTTTCTTTAAAGCTCCTTCTTCCAAAACAGCTTCCTTATCTCCACCTTTAGCTTGCTTAGAAATTCTCTGCATTCTCCTCTCTACAGAAGCCAAATCTGCTAGTGCAAGTTCCGTATTAATGATTTCAATATCAGCGATAGGATCAACTTTACCTGCAACATGAATAGTGTTTTCATCATCAAAGCATCTAACCACCTGAATTATAGCATCAACTTCTCTAATATTATGTAAGAATTGGTTTCCTAAACCCTCACCCTGACTGGCACCCTTTACAAGACCTGCAATATCGACAAATTCGATAACAGTAGGGATAATTTCTTTAGCTTTACACAAATCTGACAAAACCTGTAATCGTTCGTCTGGTACAACAACGACACCAACATTAGGCTCTATAGTACAAAACGGATAATTAGCGCTTTGTGCATTTTTGGTAGCTGTCAAAGCATTAAACAAAGTTGATTTTCCGACATTCGGAAGTCCTACAATTCCGGCTCTTAGCATAAATTAATCCCTTTCTATTTTATGATTTAATTATATCATAAACCAGAGAAGTTTTTTGAGCACCTAGAATGTAAATAAATATTAAGTTGGTAAGAAAAAAAAAGGAAAACATAGCAAACTTTTTGAAAATAGCATTTTGAATTAATAAATGGTTAAACTGAGGCATTATTAAGCTAACAATTTTTCGATAGACTTTCAATTAATGGAATTGGCGTATAGTTTGTTTTTATAATTATAAAACAAATAAGAAACAGTAAGAGAAAAAACATTCATACTATCAGAGGATTTGAAAGAATTAAAATAGCAGGCTTTGTAACCCTATTTAATAAAAACAAACAGTAACAATTCTTCACAAAAGTGGTTAAAATATAATAAAACTGCTTGCATTGAGATTTTTAGCAAATATTATAGGAATAAGATGGCACATAGTGGCATCAATTGACAGCCGAAAAATAGAGGAAAATATGGCAAAAGACGTAATAGAAATAGAAGGTACAATTCTTGAATCTATGCCAAATGCGATGTTCAGGGTAAAACTAGAGAATGGACATGAGATATTGGCACATATATCAGGTAAGATTAGAAAAAACTTTATCAGGATATTACCTGGAGACAGAGTAAAGGTAGAAATGACACCTTATGACTTAACAAAGGGAAGAATAACCTTCAGGCTCAAATAGAATCAAAGAGATAAGTAGAAAATATAAAGGAAAGAAAACATGAAAACAAGATCATCAGTAAAACCTATGTGTGACAAATGCAAGGTTATCAGAAGAAAAGGCAGAGTAGCCGTAATATGTGAAAACCCTAAGCACAAACAGAGACAAGGTTAATTTGTAGCAGTTTTCACAAAAATAAAAGAATTAGTAGAAATAAAAGTAATAAAGGAAAGAAAGACATGGCAAGATTAGTTGGGGTAGACTTACCTCGTAACAAAAGATTAGAAGTTGCTCTTACTTACATTTACGGAATAGGACCAGCTAGAGCAAAGAAAATTCTTGAAGTAACCGGTATTTCTCCGGATTTAAGAACAGACGATTTAACAGATGATGATATCAAGCAATTGCGTAATGCATTATCTGAATACAATATTGAAGGTGACTTGAGACGTGAAGTAACAATGAATATCAAACGTCTACAAGAAATCAACTCATATAGAGGAATGAGACACAAAAGAGGTTTACCTTGCAGAGGTCAGAGAACAAAAACTAACGCAAGAACAAGACGTGGTAAGAAAACCGGACCTATCGCAGGTAAGAAGAAATAAAATTTTCCGTAGTGTGACGGCGAGCGTAAGCGAGACTAACACGAAGTGGTGCGGAGCAGAGTGAATGGTCGTTTTGCGAAGCAAAACAAAATGAACGACAGCGAAGCGT
>CALUVP010000174.1 GCA_944324215.1 Candidatus Gastranaerophilales bacterium
CATTCTTGTTTTAATTTGTCTTTCGCTTTTTGAGGAAGATTGCAGAGAACTCCGCCCCTTAGAGGTTCCATAACAATTACAGGAACACCAGCTTCGTCTGCAATTCGGTATAATTCGTCCGCATTTACGACTTTCCAGTCCAGATAATTAAGTTGTAATTGGCAGAAATCCCACTTATGCTCTTTAATTACTTCTCTAAGCATTTGAGGATCGCCGTGGAAAGAGAAGCCTACGTGCTTGACTAAACCTTCCTTTTTGAGTTTAACAATCTCATCATACATATTGTTATCACGATAATTGCTTAAACTGTTTTTGTTAATATTGTGAACCATGTAATTATCAAAATACTTAACTTGACATTTCTTTAGTTGTTCTTCACAAAGTTTTCTAACATCAGATGGAGAATTTACGAGATATGCAGGGCATTTGTCTGCTAAAATAAAGCTTTCTCTTGGATATTTCTTTAAAATTTCACCGATAGCATTTTCAGATTTCCCGTCCACGTACATATATGCAGTATCAAAGTAATTTGCACCATGCGCAAAGGCATATTCAACCATTTTGTCTAATTCAACCATGTCGATTTTTCCGTCACGCATAGGAAGTCGCATGCACCCTAGTGCAATTAGCGGTGTGTCAATGTCTGCAAATTTACGTCTTACAACTTGTCCTTCGGCTTTTTTTATTTCTTTCTTGCCGCAACCAGATAAAAGCGCGGCACCTCCGATTGCAAGTGCTGAATTTATTATGAAATCCCGTCTTTTCATATTATCCTCTTATATGTTTAGGCTACTAATCCAAGTCTTGATATCTTCAATTTTACCAGAATTTTCATAAGAAGTATATCCATTAAGAACTTCTGCATTTTTTGATAGATTTTGTATATCTGTATAAGTATTCGAAGCTCCTCCGCCACCGTGTGTGCAGAAAGGTACTATAATTTTATTATTCCAATTATGTTCGGATAAATAAGTTCTGACAGGTGATGCCATTGTATACCACCATACAGGCGTGCCTACGAAAATTATATCATATTTGCTTATATCTCCTAAATCTATAAGTTCAGGTTTAGTATTATTTTCTTTTTCAATTTTAGCTTGGTTAACGACTTCATTATAGTTGTTAGAATATTCTTTTTGGGGCTCTATTTCAAAAATGTCCGCGCCTGTTATTTCTTTAATTTTTTCCGCTACGGATTTTGTGTTTCCTGAATGAGAATAAAAAGCTACTAAAATTTTTTTAGACATAACTGTACCTCCATTTTTTTATTATGATACTACTTGATAGTTACTCAAAGTCAATATATAAAAAAACGACAGAATTAATCTGCCGTTTTTTTTTCATGCATATCAAAAAATTATAAATGTTTTTCAATATTTGTGATTATAGAACTTTTTGGCATAAGTCCAACCATTCTTTCAACTACTTCTCCGTTTTTGAACACAAGTAAAGTTGGAAGACCGCTTACCTGATATGCTTGAGCAGCCTCTATATTATCATCTGTATCGATTTTTCTGAAATTAACTTTATCTCCAATTTCGGTTTCAACTTCCTCTAAAATCGGACCTAATTTTCTGCAAGGTCCGCACCAAGTTGCAAAAAAATCTACAACAGTGGGCTTATCCGCTTTGATAACTTCATTTTCAAAGTCTGTATAATTAATTTCTTTTACCATCTCAAAACTCCTTATCTAAATACTACACTTAATATTACCATATATAAAATATTTATGCTATTATGCTAATATATTAGTGAGGGGATGTAATCTGTAAGAGGAAAGTAATGCCAAGAAAAAAAGTAGTTGAAATAGTTTTAGATACTGAAACAACGGGATTAGATTATACAAGAGAAAGAATTATAGAATTCGCAGGTGTTCGTTTAGAGAACGGTAAAGTAAAAGATGAATTTCAAACTTTAATTAACCCGCATCAACATATTAGAAAATCAAGTATAGCAATTCATGGTATTACTCAAGACATGGTTGAAGATGCCCCGTCTGAAGAAGAAGCCCTTCCTAAAATTTTAGAGTTTATTGGTGATTACCCTATAGTTGCTCATAATGCAATTTTTGATTATTCATTCCTAAATGAAGCTAAAATGAGAGTTTATGGTGAGAAACTGGAAAATCCAAGGATTGATACTCAAGTAATGTTTAAAGAAATTGCTCCTGATTTGGAATCTCACGGGTTGGAAGCTTTAACAAAGAGGTTTAATGTAGAATTAAATAATCATCACCGTGCAATGGCAGATGCTATGGGGTTAGCTCTTGCGTATCCGAAATTGAAAAAACTTTATTTACAACGCCTTGATTGGCAAAGAAAACAGTTGGATAATGTAGATTATTTATTCGACAGATATTTAAGAATTCAACAAAGTATAGCAACGATGCAGGCTGAGTTGCAAGATTTAAAATCCATTTTTAAACTCCATTTTGAACTCGGTGGAGAGCCTTTGGTTGCAGAAACTGGCGAGATGATGGTTTATCAGTCTAAACAATCATTTGGGTATGATTTAGCTGATATCAAGGATGTCTTAGAAAATGTGGGTGCTCTGGAAAAAGCCGTTAAGGTTAATAATGGGTTTATTGATAGGCTGTGTAACGGTTTAAGCCTATCAGAAGAATATAAAGAAATTATCCGTGATGCACGTCAAGAGATTTCAGAAACTAGAAATATTCAAGTGATAAAGCCATGCAAGCAATAATTCCTAATGTATTAGAAGTTAAGATAGAAAAGCTCTCTAATATGGGGCTCGGAATTGCTAAAGTCGAAGGCTTTGTTATTTTTGTTGAAAATTCTTGTCCCGGGGATTTGTTAAGGGTCGAAATTTATAAGAAAAATAAAAATTTCGCGTTTGCTCATATTGTGGAAATTTTGAAGGCTTCGCCTTACAGAGTAGAGCCATTTTGTCCTATGCAGAAAATATGCGGTTCATGCCAGTTACAATTTATTGATTATAATTATCAACTTGTCTTAAAAAAAGAAATTGTAAAAGATGCAATGCGCTCTATTGCGGGAGAAGAGTTTGAAGTAAGGGATGTAATTCCGAGCCCTGAAAACAAAAATTATAGGCACAAAATCCAATATCCTGTATCACAAACGAAGAATTCTAAACGACTTCTTGCAGGGTATTATAAAAAGGGAAGTCATGATATTTTAAACATTAAATATTGCCCAATCCAGCCTTCAATATGTGATAATATAATAGATTTTATAAGAGAAGAAGGGCAAAAACTTGGTGTAAGCGGATATGAGGAGAAAAATGCAAAAGGTCTTTTAAGGCATGTGGTTATGCGCTCATCTTGCTATTCCGGAAAAGTCCTTGTCGTATTAGTTATAAATGATAATAAAATCACTGATAGTATTAAAAAATTAGGAAATCTTGTGTATGACAAATTTGATGAAGTGTCTGGGGTTCTTGTTAATTTCAATACAAGAAAAACTAATCTTATTTTAGGTGATAAAGTTGAGTCTATTTGCGGGGATGACTATATCGAAGAGAAGCTTTGCGATAAGATTTTTAAGGTTGGGGCAAAGACTTTTTTCCAAGTAAATCCAAAAAGTGCGAATAATATTTTTGAATACGTAAAAAAATATGTTGAAGATAATTTTAATTCTCCCATCGTTTTGGACGCTTATGCCGGAATAACAGCGTTTGGAATTTGCCTTTCTGATGTAGCTAAAAAAATAGTTAGTGTAGAAGAGGTTAAGGAATCCGTGGATCTTGCAAATCAAATTGTCGCAGAAAATAATATTGATAATATTGATTTATGTAATATGGATGCAGGCAAGTGTTTTGAGAATTTTTTAAAGCTTGGTGGTAAGACGTTTGATGTTACAATATTGGATCCTCCAAGAAAAGGGTGTTCTGTTGAAAGTCTTGAATATGCTTTAAAACTTACAAAAAGTAAAATAATATATATATCTTGTAATCCTGCAACGCTTGCAAGAGATTTAAAATATTTAACCTCAAAAGGTGCAAAAGTGGATTTTATTCAGCCTTTTGATATGTTTCCGCACACATATCATGTCGAAAATGTCGCTCTAGTAAGTTTATAAAATGTTTTTTTGTAATATCAGGTAAAATTTCTTTAACACATGTGATCCCTTTTACTTCTTCCTGAAAAAGCTGCTCAAGGAAAACTTTGTCGTAATCAAACAATATTGAACCATGTTGTAGTATGTATCCTTGTTTTCTGCATTGGGCAGAACCTATTATTTTCTTTCCTTGGTAACATACATCCGCTCCAGTAGAAATTAGCATACAATAATCAAAGTGGGTTGATACTTTTTTATTCTCACCAAAATCCAAATTAATTCCCAATGTTTTGAAAAAATCTATTAAAATTCCTGAAATGTATTTATATGATTCGGTTACGCTTTCTCCGTCAGGGATTGAACTTGTAGGACATGTATAGCTATAGGTTATTTCATTATCATGAAGAAGAGCTCTTCCTCCTGTTAATCTTCTTACAATATCAATATTTTGAGTGGGGAAATTTAGTTTTTGGTTTCTTCCAAGAGAAATGCATCTTGGTTTCCAACCATAAAGTCTAACAACTGGCTCTGTAGATTTATCTTTTATACACTTTTCAAGAATATCATTATCAATTTGCATATTCTCTCTTCCTGTATGTTCAGAATATCTTATTAATTTCATTCTCTTTCACGAGCTTTCTTAAGAAGGGCATCATCATTTGTTCTTTCAGCAAGAGGCATTGGTATAAACAAATCCTTGTATCTTCTTATTGCATATTGATCTGTCATCCCTGAAATATAATCGGTTACTATTTGCGGGATTTCTTCCGGGTTATAATATGGCTGTAACATTTCTGTATAGTATTCATAAAGTGATTTTATTATATTTTTAGCCTTAACTTCTTCTGCTTTTGCTATTGGATCCAAATAGACATTATCAAACATCCAAGTTCTAAGCTTTGTAACATAAAACCAACCTTCTTCGGACATTGTCACTTTTGGTTTTTCAATAGAGTTTGTTATAACGTCCGTAATCATTTTACCAAGTCTTGCAGATTGGTTTGAAGAATAGTATTTTGTGCAATCTTCCGGTAAGTCGCTTTCAGAAATTATACCAGCTCTTATAGAATCTTCAATATCGTGATTTATATATGCAATTTTATCTGCATATTGAACAATTTGAGCTTCCGGCGTTTTTGGTTTATATCCCCAAGTATGTGTAAGAATTCCGTCTACGGTTTCTCGGCAAAGGTTCATATCTTCTAAGACTTCAACAACTCTTACACTTTGCAAATTATGATGAAAACCTTGCGGTAAAAGCTCATCTAATGTCCCCTCTCCACAGTGCCCAAAGGCTGTGTGCCCTAAATCGTGTCCGAGAGCTATTGCTTCTACTAAATCCTCATTAAGCCTAAGAGCTCTGGCCATTGTTCTCCCTATTTGAGCTACTTCTAGAGTGTGCGTTAGGCGGGTCCTGAAATGGTCATTATAAGGTGATAAAAATACCTGAGTTTTATGCTTTAATCTTCTAAATGATTTTGAATGAAGTATTTTATCCCTGTCTCTTTGAAATTCGGTTCTTATTTCAAATTGCTCTATTCTTTTACGCTTTCTGCCTTTTGAATTCTTACATTTTGTAGCGTAAGGACTTAATATTTCAAGTTCTCTATCTTCAAGTTCTTCTTTTACTGTTTTAAATTTTGTATCCATAACTCATATTATACCTAAAATACTGATTTTTGGCTATAAATATCATTGAAATTTTAGTACAAATATAGTAACATGTTATTGTTATTTTATGGGAGAAGAGAGATTTAATGGATACTTTTTTTAATGCAGAATATATAATTCGTTTATTTTTAGCTTTGGTGCTCGGATTCTCTTTGGGTTTGGAAAGAGAACTTACGAATAAGTATGCAGGTTTGAGAACACATATTCTTGTATGCCTTGGGGCTTGTGTGTTTACCTTGCTTTCTATATATGCATTTCCAACTTTTGCGACCGGTGATAATGTAGTTATTCACAACGCAACAGGCATAAGAGATACTTCTCGTGTAGCAGCTCAAATAGTTACAGGAATTGGTTTTATAGGCGCAGGAACTGTGTTAAGAAATGGACCTATGGTTTTTGGTCTAACTACTGCTGCAACACTATGGATTGCTGCAAGCATTGGTATGGCTTGCGGCTCCGGCATGTTTGATATAGCTATTATTGCAACGGTTTTAAGTGTCGCTGTGCTCACGTTAATAAGAATCTTTGAGAAGCAATTCCTACCATCAAGTGGAAAGCAGGTTAAAAGATGTAAAATTACATTATATATAAATGAGCAAGATACAAATATAATTTACGATTTTTTAACTAAAAATGTAAAAAATATGAGAGATTTTTCTTCTAAAAAATTGTTAGAAGATCCTGAAAAGGTAAAAATTTCTTCTACGTTTGATTTTGGTAATAAAAAAGTTATGAGTGAATTTTATAAGAAAATTAGTAATCTGGTACCTATAGATTCTATTTTATTACAGGAAATAAATGATTAAAGAAAAAAACAAGAAAAGTCGATTTAATGACGACAAATCAGTAAATCAAATAATTTTGTCATATTCAAAAACAATTGGCATATCTTTTACTGTGGCTTTTTTATTTACTCTGCTATTATCTTTACATGCCAGAAATGAGATGATAAGAAATTTGTATACCAATGTTCAAGAACAACAAAAATTTGATGAACAGCTTGCAAGGCAACTTGTTATGCAATCAGATTTTATAAAAGATTTGAGGCAAAAAAAATATTCTATATGCTTACAGGTGGGGATGTTATATGAAGCAGCTAAGGACTATAAAAATGCACAAATAGCATATGAAATAGCTTTAGATAAAGTAAGACCTGGGGTGTATACTCCGCACTATAGGCTCGCAAAAGTTTTAATTGCTCAAGAAAAATTGAATGAGGCTCAACAGGTTATTAAGTCAGTAAAAGATGTAAGTAATAAACAGCTAGTGAAATTTAAAACTCGCTCTTATATTGAAATGGGTGATAAATACTATTCTATCGGAAAATTTCTAAGTGCTGCTAAAAGTTATGAAAAGTCAAAATATTATTATGATAAATTTAAAAATAAAGATGAAGTAATAGAGAAATCTATAAAAGATAGAATAGTAAATTCTTACGTCCAGACAGCGGATATATTGGTGAAAAATGGACATAATTCCGATGCTGTTAGGTTTTTATTAAAAGCTGAAAACTTAGATCCGAAAAATTTTATTATACGATATAAATTAGCTATAGTATATTCAGATTTAGACGCTATCAAATCCGTAAAATATTTTGAAAAACTTATTGAAGAATGTCCACAGAACATAGATTATGGAGTTTATTCAAAAGCTCTTATGAAAGCTGCAAATATTGCAGATTGGCAAGGTAACAATATTCAAGCTAAATATTACCGCTATAAAATACATTCACTTGACCTTTTTGTGAATAATAAAGTCATTTATAAGAATGATGTTGAAATTTATCTAGATAGTTTTACTGTCAGAAAAATGTGGTTAAAATATCATTTAAGAGGCATGTACAGAATAAAAAATGTTTCACACACTGACATAACAAATTTATCAGCTGAATTTGTATTAAAACGAAAAGATAATGGAAAAATCTTGGAATCTGTTAACACGAAAGTTGTGACAAAAAATAATCCATTATATTCTAATGGCGGTGTAACAGAAGCGATTATGGTGAATTTAGGTAAAAATATCTTTACAAAGAGAGAATTGGATCAGTATATAATAGAAATCTATTTATATAAAGACGAAAAGTATAAAACACTTATAAATACAATGAGAGTTCCATCAAATAATAACTAGAAACTAACCAAATTAGGCGCAGAATCTAATAAAGTTTTTGTATAAAATTCTTTTGGATACTTAAAAATATTTTCAGTAAGATTTTCCTCAATTAGTTTACCAAAATACATAATACCAACTCTGTCTGCCAAATATCTTATTACATTTAAATCGTGCGAAATAAATAAAATAGTTAAATTTTTTTGAAATTTTAGCTCTTTAAGTAAATTTATAATTTGAGCTTGAATACTTGCATCTAATGCGCTTACAGGTTCATCTGCTATAATAAGTTTTGGATTTAGAACTAAGGCTCGAGCTATTGCAATCCTCTGGCGTTGGCCTCCCGAAAATTCGTGTGGATAAAGTTCTGTACAGTTTTTAGCAAGTCCTACTTCATCTAGTACATTTTTAATTATATTTATTTTTTGGCTTCTGGAATATTTTGTATTAATATCAAGCGGTTCTATTAAAATATCTCCAATTTTCATCTTAGGATTAAGACTAGAATAAGGATTCTGAAATATCATTTGGACTTCTTTGGGGTAAATCTTTCTTTTTTCACTATTCTGTCGATAAATATTTTCACCCATAAAGAGAATTTCTCCTGACTTTGGCTTCACTAGCTTAGTTATAGCTTTGGCAATAGTGGATTTCCCGCACCCTGATTCTCCTGCAAGAGCGTATATTTCTCCATTTTTAATAGCAAAAGAAACATCATTAACAGCCAGAATGGAATTTTCCTTTTCATTTAAACTTTTATATTCTACTTTAAGATTCTTTATTTCTAATAAATTGTCCACCTATATATATTATCATAATTTTTTTTATGATAGTATTGTCTGAGAGGATAAGGAGTTTTAAATGTTTGATATTTTTGTAAAGAAGTATATTACTGTTAAAAATATTATATTTTTTATAATCGCAATATTATTTTTGGTATTCATTACAAAAATCAAAGATACAGCAATTTTATTTTTTGCCTCATACGTAATTGCCTGTTCTTTAAACCCTATTGTTGATAAGTTAACCAAAAAAATGAGTCGTCCGTTAGCTTCAACTCTTGTTTTAGGAAGTGTTCTCATTGTTTCTTTTATATTCTTAATTCCTCTATTGGTTGTTGCTGGAGAACAAATAAAGTCCTTTTTGATGCTGCTACCTGAGCACATTACTGCAGTAAAAACATTTTTACTGCAAA
Organism: Candidatus Gastranaerophilales bacterium; assembly: GCA_944324215.1. Lineage (GTDB taxonomy): Bacteria > Cyanobacteriota > Vampirovibrionia > Gastranaerophilales > Gastranaerophilaceae > CAG-196. Next base: position 9,013 of record CALUVP010000174.1, read on the forward strand.
CTCCTTTTCTTGATAAATCAATGATAGCTCAGATAGATGTCGGCGAACTTTTATCGACGGCATCAGGCTTTACTACAAATTTTGTAAATAATTCAATAAATTTTAGCGTAAGTTTTGCTTCCGGTGTGGTGTACTTTTTAGCAGCTTGTATTATTGTATATTATTTTATGGTAGATAAATCTGCTGTTAAAAAAGCATATTGCAGTTTATTTCCAAGTCAAATGAAAGAAAGAGCCGAAGAAATTCTAGATACTATATCTCAAAAAATTGGTGGATATGTAGCAGCTCTGATTGTTACTATTTTTTGTGTTGGTTTAATAATGACAGTAGGTTTGATGCTTTTAGGGGTAGATTATGCTCTTCTTCTGGGCGTTTTAAACGCTGTTTTGGATATAATTCCAGTTGTGGGTCCTGGGGTAGCCTTAGTCGTAACTCTTCTTGTTGCGTATAAAATGGGACCGCTTACCCTTATTTTAATTTTGGTACTGTTTACTTTTGCACAATGGGCAGAAAACAATCTTGTAAGACCTTATATCTTTGGTAAATTCTTAGATTTACATCCTCTGATAATTTACTTTTTCTTGTTTGTAACAGCACAATATTTAGGCGTAATTGGTGTTATCTTTGCTCCTGCAATTGCTGCTACAGTATGTGTTTTAATTGAAGAACTTTATATAAAGAATGTAAACTAGATGGAAAAGTTTTTATATAAATCTGTAAACGGCAATTATCCTTTAGTTATGGCGTATCCCGCCTGTGAAGAGTTTGCTATGGCATCTTTAGGATATTTGTGGCTGTACAAAATTGCAGATACAATGGATGGTATAAATGCTATAAGGTGTTCTACTGATAATATTGAAAATGTAAAAAATATCGGAAGTATTGCCTTTTCGATCTCGTTTGACTTTGATTTCAAGGGTGTATTTGAAATTTTAGAAAAACTAAATATCCCTTTATATGTAAAAGAAAGAGATGATAATTCACCACTGGTTTTTGCTGGAGGTCCTGTAATTACAACCAATCCAAGACCTTATGAAGAATTCTTTGATTTTATGCTTATAGGAGACGGAGAGGAAAGCTTTAAGGAAATTCTTAAAATTCTTAAATCATATAATAAAAAAGAAGCTTTAGAGCTGATAAAAAATGTAGAAGGCGTTTATGTTCCAGAAAATCGAGCTGCAAAGTCTACAGTTGAGCTAACGGATGTAATTTATACACCAATTTTAAGTGACAAAGGGTATTTCAAGAATACTTTTATAATAGAAGTTGCGAGAGGGTGTATGAACAGGTGCGCTTTTTGTACTGCTTCTTATACAAATTTACCGTTCAGATGTAATAATTATGACAAAATAATAGACGCGATAGATTTAGGCCTAAAATATACAAACAAAATCGCGTTATTGGGAGCTCAAATAAGTGCACATCCGGAGTTTGAAAAGATAATGGATTATATAGAACAAAAAATTGATAATGGCGTAAATATAGAATTAGGAATATCGTCTTTGAGAACTGATTCTGTAACTCCTAAAATGATTCAAACTCTTGTAAAAGGCGGTCAAAAACATTCAACAATTGCGATAGAAGCTGCAAGTGAAAGATTACGAAAATTTATCAATAAAAATCTTAAAGAGGAACAAATATTAAATGCGGTAAAAATTTCAAGAGAAAATGGCTTGAAAGGATTAAAAATTTATTCAATGATTGGTCTTCCGACAGAAACGCAAGAAGACATAGATGAATTTTTAAGATTGGGTAAAAAAATCAAGGATGAAAATAAAGGTTTTAATATAGAATTTTCTTTTTCATCTTTTGTACCAAAACCTCATACGCCTTTTCAGTGGGCAAAAAGGGAAGGTACAAAATCCTTAGAAAAAAAACAAAAATATCTGGAGAAAGAATTTTCAAAGCTTGGTATATCGTCAAAATTTTCAAGTATAAAGTGGGATTATTGGCAAACTGTCCTTTCTAGAGGTAGTAGTGAGTTAGCACCTTTTTTAGTTGAGGTTTACAATAATGGTGGGAAAATTGGTGCCTATAAAGCTGCTGCGAAAAAACTTAACATTGATATTAAGGAAGAATATAGTTTGGAAGATAAATTGCCTTGGGATTTAATAAAAATCTATCCCGAGAAAAATTTATTGATAAATGAATACAAAAGGCTTTTTAAGCGAAGTTGTGACGTATAAAAAAACACGCCTCGATTACATCGAGGCGTGTTTTTATAATTACAACAAATCTTTTAAATAGTTTGGAAGAGCAAATCTTGCATCGTGATACTCTTTGTTATAGATTTTGCAAGTTTTTGTAATTTCATTACCTCTTCTTTCATCCCAATAAGAAAGCGGTTTAACCGTCTCAGAACAGAAAGCCCAAGCCCAATATCCACCAGGATAGGTTGGTATATTAGAAGTATACGTTGCACAAATCGGAAAAACTTTCTTTAATAAGTTATACATTTTCTTTATTTCTTCCTTATTTACAAAAGGAGACTCTGATTGCGCTGCCATTATACCGCCTGATTTTAATGATTTTTTTACGTTTGTATAAAATTCTTCCGTAAATAATCCTTCCCCGGGTCCCATCGGATCTGTTGAGTCTATAAGAACTATATCAAACATATTTTCTTTATTTTTTATGTATTCTATAGCATCTTCAACAAGAATTTCACATTTAGGATTATCTAACTGACAGGATATTGTGGGTAAGAATTTTTTGCAAGCATCAATAACCATTCCATCAATTTCACATAAAACAACTTTTTCAACAGTGTCGTGTTTAAGAACTTCTCTAACTGTACCACCGTCACCACCACCGATTACAAGAACAGTCTTAGGACATTTATGATGCATCATTGGAATATGTGCAATCATTTCATGGTAATGAAACTCATCTCCTTCTGTTGTCATCATTAAATCATCAAGCGTTAAAATCTTTCCAAGTGTAGAATCTGTATCAATAATTTCTACTTTTTGGTAAGGTGACTGCTTAGAAAATAGAACTTCTTTTTGTTTAATTGCTATTCCAAATCCTGAAGGTGTTATTTCTTTGTAAAATTCTGTCATAGTCTAATACTCCCTGCTAATATGTGTATATGCAGGTGGAAAACTTCCTGCCCTGCATCTTTCCCTGTGTTTATTACTGTTCTAAAAGATTTTAATCCTGCAACTTTTGCCGCTTCTTTCACTGTCATCATAAGTTTTCCGAGTAATACTTCATCATCAACTTCGTTTAAAGATTCAATATGTTTTCTCGGAACAACAAGCAAGTGGGTGTCAGCTTTTGGATTAATGTCTTTAAAAACTACTGCGTATTCATTTTGGTACACAAATTCAGTATTAAATTCTCCATTAATAATCTTGCAAAAAATGCATTCTGTCATATTAATATCTCCTTTTTTTATATTGTACCAAAAACTTATAAATAAAAATATTGTAATTAATAAAAGTATATAAGTTGTAATTAATCTTATCTTTTTGTATCATGAAAGAATAGTTTTTTCAGATACAGGGGGCGGAATGAGAATTTGTATTATCGGAACAGGTTATGTAGGTTTAGTTGCGGGAACTTGTCTTGCGGATATGGGGAATAGAGTAATTTGTGTAGATAATGATAATTCCAAATTAAGCAAATTAAGACAGGGGATAATTCCTATATATGAGCCGGGTTTAGAAGAACTTGTAAAATCAAATACCGCAGAAAAAAGATTAGAATTCTCTTCGGATTTAGCCTATGCCGTAAAGGAATCAGAGGTGTGTTTTATAGCAGTTGGAACTCCAGAAAGGGAAGATGGTTCTGCAGATTTGAGTTCTGTATTCAATGTAGCAGAATCAATAGCCAAAGCTATGAACGGCTATAAAGTAATTGTTGACAAGTCAACCGTTCCTGTCGGTACTGCTGAGAAAGTTTCTGAAATTATAAGAAAAAATACGTCATACGATTTTGATGTTGTTTCAAACCCTGAGTTTCTAAAACAGGGAAATGCTGTTGATGATTTTTTGCTTCCGGATAGAGTTGTAATAGGTTCAGATTCTCCAAGAGCTACCGCGATTATGCAAGAGATTTATTCTCCATATTTAAGAACAGCAAATCGTATTGTAATTATGGATGTAAAATCTGCAGAAATGACAAAATATGCAGCAAATTCATTTTTGGCAACAAAAATTTCTTTTATGAATGAGATCGCTTGTTTATGTGAGAAGGTTGGTGCAAATGCTGAAATGGTAAGGATAGGTATGGCAACAGATCAGAGAATCGGTAATAAATTCTTATTTCCGGGTGTGGGATTTGGAGGAAGTTGCTTTCCCAAAGATGTTAAGGCTTTAATTAAAACCGGTGATGAAGAAGATTGTGAAATGCTTATTGTAAAAGCTGTAGATAAGGTTAATCAAAGACAAAAGGCGAATTTTGTTGCGAAGGTTATAGATAAGTTTGGAGAAGATTTAACAGGTTTGAAATTTGCGATATGGGGGCTGGCATTCAAGCCAAAGACAAATGATATGAGAGAAGCACCATCAATATACGTGTTAAAAGAACTTTTAAAGCGTGGTGCAAAAATATCAGCATACGATCCAAAGGCTATAGAAAGTGCAAAATTGATATTTGGGGACAAAATAGAATATGCAAAAAATTCTTATGAAGCATTGAAAAATGCAGATGCAATGATTTTGCTAACAGAGTGGAATGAATTTAGACGTCCTGATTTTGACAAAATAGTGGAGTTATTAAAAAATAAAATAATTTTTGACGGTAGAAATCAATATGATAGAAAAAAATTAGAAACAAAAGGATTTGAATATTATAATGTTGGGGAAAAATATTAATAAAGCGGGTGAATTTGAAAATTATTTAAATCTTCTACATACATAACCCAACAATCAATATTATTTGATTTTGCGACTGGTTTCATTCTATTAATGTATTTTATGTCATTGAGCGGATTTTCTACAATTAGTACAATACCTGGCTTTCTATTGGTCATGATGCCGTAATATAGAGCTTGTCCGATACTTTCGTAAACTTTTTTAGCAAAATCAAATTCAATAGCGTGAGTTTGTGTAAGACAATCCACTCTGGTTTTATCTTCAAGTTTGTATTCTTTTGTACCATTCATTTCCTGACACCATTTAGTTTGATAAACAGCTTCTTTATGAATCTTGGCAGCTAAGGAGTTATTAAAAGAAGAAAGTATAATAATTATTAAAAAAAATAATTTTGAAAAGTTTTTCATACAAGAAAGGATTTTAGCATATTGTAACTCATTTGTAACTCGGGCTTGTGGCTAAAAATATAAAAAGTATTTACATAGAAAAAATATTCTAGTAGAATAAAAAAAGAGAACCTAAAGAGGGGTGTCCGAGCGGTTTAAGGTGCAATCTTGGAAAGGTTGTGTAGGAGCAATTCTACCGTGGGTTCGAATCCCATCCCCTCTGAAAAGCGGGTGTGCGAAAGCCTTACCCGCTTTTGTATCTTTAGGGGATGAGGGTGAGAACCCACTTTATGGTTCGAGCGACCTGTGAGCAGAGTGCGAAGGATTTTGCGAAAAAAACGAAATTTTTTGAAGCAAAATCCGTAGACACGTTTAACGCGAACAGGTCAAGACAATCCCATCCCCTCTGTATTTAAGTC
>CALUVP010000175.1 GCA_944324215.1 Candidatus Gastranaerophilales bacterium
ATTTCAGGATATTCATTTATCATAATTTTGTATGCATCTTCAAGACTTATACCGCTTTGACCTGTTTTATTTGAATGAATTAATCCGACCTCTTGTGTACCTTCTACATAATGCAAATCAGCATCAAATCCTTTTATGACTTGGATTTTTGTATGATTTAATACTGCCATACTCCAGAAATATGCATCGTCATGGCTTGGAATAAGTTTTTTAATTTTATCTATATTTAAACAGTCCTTATATAAACTATGTGGTGGATATAAGCAGCCGCTTCCCCCCATTAATTGGTTAAAAAAAGTAGGTTGAGTATTGTGCTTAAACTGGTATTTTCGACTGGAAATTCCTTTTAATTCATTTTTATCCAATTTTAGTTTTACAGCTCTTCTAACATATATATTATTGGGATTATTTAAATATGCAGTATAAAGACTTTCTAAAACGTCCTCTTCATAATATACATCATCATCTGCTGTTACAATAATATCATTGGGAAATGCTTTTAATGCTGGAACTAATTTTTTGTATGATTTTAGATCCTCACACCATTTAATTGTTAAGCCAAGTTTTTTTAATTTTAACAATTCTGGTGGAAGGCTGTTTTCTCCATTAGGAAATTGTTCTAATGCAAGCCATAAAACAATTTCATCAGCTTTTAATTTTTGATTAAGTAATGTATTTATCGTTTTATGAACTGTTTTAATTCTTGCAGGATAGGAGGTTAAAGAAACAATGAGTTTAGGGGTTCTTTTTTCTTCAGTAATTCCATATTCATGGGCATCTTTGTATTTGAACTTACATTTGTGTTTAAAACAAATACTTATTCCAAGAATTTGTATATGAAAATGATTATCTAAATCCTTAAATAGAAATAGCGGATTCATTCTTTTCTCCTTCAATTATATCCAGGGCACATTTAAAAATATTTTCTGCTGAAAAATTGTCACTTATTACTTTGGCACTATATAGCTCTGGGTTCGGTGCCCATATTGGAACAGTATTTGTTCTATAAAATAAAGCTATAACCGGACAAGCAACAGCACAGCCGAGATGCATTGTTCCGGTATCAACACTTATTAAACAGGTGCTTTTTTTCAAAACAGCTCCCAATTCTGGAATAGAAGTTTTATTTACTAAATTTACAAACTTACAACCTGCCTTTAGTAAGGCATCTGCAAAAGTTTCAGCTTTACTACCAGCCCCAACAAAGATTGTTTTAAACGAGGTCGAGTTAATTCTATGAATAAGCTCTATTGCAGTTTCTAGCGGCATGTCTTTTTCTGGATTTTTGCTTAAAGCACAAAGTACAATATATTTTTCGGGGATATTAATTATAGATTTAACATGATTTAACATGCTTTCCGGAACATTGTATCTAATTGGTAAATTTTTGACAGTTGTTCCCTTTAACTTATTTAATAGTAATGTATGGGCAAGTTGAACATTAGCATAGTACAGTTTTTTAGGAGTAATAATATTTTTCGCTCTCAAAAGTAGTGAAATCACAAAATTACGTTCGTTTTTATAGGTTATAAACGCACAATAGGGCTGCTTGTAAGGAAAGTTTCTGACAAATTTAAACATTCCTTTGATTCCTCTATGTATACCTTTTTTATCATAGCTAATGACTTCATCGACAGCTTCTTGATATTTTGCAACATCTACAAAAGATTTATCTGTAATAAAAATAATTTTGGCTTCCGGAAAGTTTATACGTATATTTTGACATAACGAATTACAGAGTAACACATCTCCGAAAGCCGCAGTATTAAATACTAAAAAAATTTTATTATTTTTCATTTTTCAAATGAAGATTTGTTAGGGAATTTTTTCTCTAAGAAATCTTTTATTTCCTTTCTGTTACTGTCTGTAGTTTTACGACAATCATTTATGCACATTAATTTTGCCTTGGACTTTATAATCTTTTTTATTTTTGAAGATTTTAAGTCATAACATTCCGACTCAACTTCCTTGCCAAACAAAGAAGTAAAGAGATTTGGGATAGTTGTTCTTAAAATTCCCTGTCCCTTGTAAATCATATAGTAAGAAATTATTATTCTTTGTAAGTCTGAAAATTGTCTAAAACGGTGATTTAAGGTTTCATCAAATTCTGTCTGAAAGTCTTTAATACATTCTAAAAATAATGATTTCTTATATGCATCAATTCCATGGTGCGGAAAATATGGAATATCGACACCAAACCTAGATTTCATAAGTTTGTATGCTCGATTTATTGTATATCCATATATGTGCTTGTATGCTCTATTTTGAATTTTTTTCCCGAAACGGCACACGGCTTTGTCATTTTCAAAGAAAAATGTTTCATCAACAGGATTCCATATAAACATATCATCATTTGCATAAAGAAAATTTTCCGACAACTCTTTTATAAAAGGTATTCTGGTCTCAATTGCACAAGAATTAAAAAGTGGCAATTTCTCTTGGGGAATTATTTCCGAATGATCCACAATTCTTAACTTTTTATTACTTAAATCAAGCCAGTTGGGTATCTGTTTATCTGTAATAATATAGATGTTTTCTATCCAAGGAATGTTTTGCTCAACGGAGCGTAACGAATACTTTAACTCATCATTACTAATAAACCTGCAATCATTAATGGCATCTTTTGCATAATCTGAGTCTGCATCAATACTTGCACTTTTTCTCTTTTTCCATTCTTCATCAGAACTGTCTACCCATAAATAAACTAAATCAATTTTCATTTTTTTCTTCCTTTTTTTGTATTTTCTATACACAATTTATATTGTGTATAGAACGCAATATTAGTAGGATTTTTGAGCTTTTTAAGTGACAAGTATTTTGGGTTTTTATACAAAAATTTTGCATACAAAAATATCTGCATATTTTTTGTGTTATACTGTTCTTATGCAGATTGAAATTTAATTTCTATACACAATATAAATTCTATAAAGAATCGTAAAAGGAGTTTTTATTATAATTACTGAATTTTAGGTTTTTTAAGTCATTAAAATTTATAAGAGGTAAGATTTGGAAATATTTCTGTTATAATTATCTTATAAATTTTTTTGTACAATCTATAAATTCTGTACTGCTAAAAAATGTATTGAAACATTATTTATGAGTGACATTCCGACTATAGGATAAAATTTGTATAACTCTCATCAATCTCTTCTTGTTCAATACCGATATAAGTAAGTGTTACCGCAGGACTAGAATGATTAAAGATTTTTTGCAGCATGGCAACATCTTTATACTTTTTATAATGATGATACCCAAAAGTTTTTCTCATTGAATGAGTACCAAATTTCTCTTCCAGATGTGCTGCTTCGCAGGCTTCTCTTATCGTATAATATGCAGTTACTCTGCCCAGTCTATTTTTAAATTTTGTTATAAAAAGCGGTTCATCAGCTTTTCGCCCTTTAGTAAATTCTTCTAGCATTGGTTTTAATTTTGCATTAATAGGAAATTTTTTAAATTTTCCGGTTTTCTTTTCTGTCAATTGAATATAGTTTTTACCCTTAACATCACCAACATTAAGAGCCAGAATGTCGGATATTCTCAATCCGCAATTTGTTCCAATCGTAAAGAATAATAAATCTCTGGGATTTTTAGAAAGAATTTGTTCAACTCTTTTCAAATCCGCCCTGTTTCTAATTGGTTCTACTTTGTTCATAAACTCTCCTTTCTTTTTATCTTGCATGTTTTGTGTACCACCGGACTTTATTTCTAATAAAGTACCCAACATCAGAGTATTTAACCTCTGGATATGGCGGTAGAAAGCCTATATCTGGTTTTCCGGCAGAGCTTGTTTCTGGGTGTTTAAGTCCAAATTCATAATGAGTAAGAACGGTGTCTGGGGTAATAGCAATATTATACTGTCTGCAAAGCTCTGCAACTTTTTTCATGCAAGCTTCAAACTGGATATTTGTCATAGGATATTGCCCCATATTTTTAGGATTTTTATATCCAAACATACAAGCCATAGCGATACCAATTGAACCGGTATTGCCACCGC
>CALUVP010000176.1 GCA_944324215.1 Candidatus Gastranaerophilales bacterium
CATTTCGGCTCTGACTTTTTTTGTCACCATATTTGTTATTGTTATTGAAATTTTCATGCCCTATGTGGTTTTGATACTCGCCCCCGGCTTTGCTGACGACCCCGGAAAATTAGAACTCACCACCACATTATCGCGCATAACTTTTCCGTTTTTGCTGTTTATATCCATTGTATCTTTTCAATCAGGTATCTTAAACTCTCTGGGCAAATTTGCCGCTCCGGCCGCTGCTCCCGTGATTTTGAATTTAATGATGATTTTATCGGTTTTTATCTTTGTGCCACTAAGTTTTAGCCCGGCGGAAGGAATTTCTTGGAGTGTAACCTTTGCCGGTTTTGTTGAGATACTGGTTTTGCGTTGGTTTTTACACCGGCAAAATGTGCGCATCAGCCCCTTTTATAACATAAAATCCCTGCTCAAAGATTCAGAAATCATTACTTTATTTAAGCGGATTGCCCCCGGAGTTTTAGGTGCAGGAATATACCAGATTAATATGGCCGTAGATTTGGTCTTGGTTTCACTAGTTGGCAACGGAGCCATTTCTTGGCTTTATTATGCCAATCGCCTACAACAATTACCATTAGGAGTGGTCGGCGCCGCCATTAGTGTTGCCCTGTTACCGATTCTATCCGCCGCATTAAAAGCAGAAAAAATCGCCGAAGCCCGCACCACCCAAGATAAAGCCATTGAGTATGGTGCATTACTGTCTTTTCCGGCCGCAGTTGCGCTGATAGTTTTAGCCGAACCAATCGTTAATATATTGTTTCAACACGGCAAATTCACCGCCACCGATACTTTGCAAACCGCCGCTGCGGTAATTGCCTACTCGGTTGGCTTGCCCGTATATGTTTTAGTCAAAGCTTTGTCACCAAACTTTTTTGCCCGCGGAGATACCAAAACTCCGGTCAAATACAGCATTGTGGTCTTTACCTGCAACATTATTTTTATTCTGATTTTAATGCAATTTTTCGGACATTTAGGTGTTGCATATGCCACTACATTAGCCGCATTTGTTTCCTTTGGACAATATGTTCGCGGCCTCAAAAAACGCGGTTATTGGGAATTTTCCGGAGTCCTCATTCGCAAACTCCTAAAAATAGCGCTGGCCTCACTTTTAATGGGGCTCACACTTTGGCTGGCTCAATATTTGCTCAATTTACATTTTGACAATTGGCTAGGGCTTAGTTTTGGCATAAAAATTCCGATTTTAGGTGCATTATGCGGATTCGGTGTTGCAAGTTTCTGCATATTAGCTAAAATAACCGGTGCAATGGACGTTTCCGAATTGATCCGCTTGCTGCATACCAAAGGAAAGAAAAATGCTCAACCCCAAGCTTAAACAAGCACTTGTTGACACTAAATCCGCCCTTATCAGCTGGTCGCATAAATTATCTTTGCGCCCGCTAAAGCGGCTCATGGAATTGTTTGGTTCTTGGTGGCAAATAATTGCGATAGCGTTTGCTGCCGTTATCTTTTTATATTATCCACTAGGCGGTTGGTTGGTAGAAGATATAGATACCGACACCAATGTTGAGATTTCACCTGCCAACGAGAGCCAATCTGCAACCGCAGAAATGATGTCTTATTTAATCCGCAGGGAAATCAATGATAAAATTTGGACTCCCAATCTTCCGTTTTTCTTCCCTTCGTATTTTCTGGATAACATGCCAAACTTTCAGCTTGGACTAATGTCTGGTGTTTCCAATTTAGCAACCTCCATGGCCGCCAAATTAGAAAAAAACATCGCCGCTCCGGAGGACAATCACCTTCATAACGCAGCTGAGTTATTAGAATATCCCGGCACCATTTGGATGTTCTCCCCTCAAAACAAATTAGTACCGGTTCCATCTGCGCATAGCCAATATCGCAAAGCACGCAAACAACTCATCAAATACAACCAAGCTCTAAATGAAGGAAGTATAGTTTTTTATCGCAACCCCAAGGATTTGGCTTATTTCTTACGGCGCATGAAAGCACAGCTCCACAAAACCACCCTTCAACTAGAGACTCAAATTCGCGAAGAGAGTTCATCTTGGTATGACAATCAGGCCGATAATGTATTTTACCAAGCTCGCGGTTTGGCTTATGCCGACTATATGTTGCTCAAAGCTCTAAGCTTTGACTACAAACAAATTTTGGTTGATACCAACACCTATTCCGATTGGACCATTTTGCTCAAAACCTTAGAAAGCGCAGCCCAACTTTCGCCATCGATTGTCCGCAACGGCAAGACCGATAGTCTCACTGCGCCCAACCACTTAAGTAACATTGGTTTTTACTTATACAAAGCACAAAATCTGCTGCAAAAGCTCGCTCAACAACTAGGAAATAACCAGCACTAAGGATTCGCAATGATAATAGAAACCCAAGACACTCCAGATACCAATGTTGTGAATTTTTTCCCTTCTGAAAAAATCATGAAGTCTGGCAGTGCCGAATTTGCCGACACCAAATCTTTGCGCAAATCTCCCTTAGCCGAAAAAATTTTTGATATCGGCGGAATTGTATCCGTTTTTATCACTCCTGATATGGTTTCAGTTACCAAAGATAGCTCAGCAGATTGGTCGGAACTAAAACCACAAATACTAGCCGAGATAATGGATTATCTGAGCTTGGGCGACACTGCCGTAATACCAGATAACACCACGCCCGATGACGCTGATGTCATCCAACGGATTTTAGGTTTAATAAACGCCCGCATCCGCCCCGCCTTAAAACAAGACGGTGGAGATATTAGATTTATAAAATTTGAACACGGGATAGTATATGTTGAACTGCAAGGCAACTGTTCGGGCTGTCCATATGCAGCCGTTACCCTCAAAGAAGGAGTAGAAAAACTTTTAATGACCTATATCCCCGAGGTCAAAGCCGTCAAAAACTGCAAAAAAGACGAGGCACCGCAAGAATGAGACAATATCCTCTTTTAGTGTTCTTGGTCATAATAAATTGCTTGTTATCTTTTAAGACGCAAGCCCAGCCACTGCCCTCGCTCACACTAAAAGACGTCACCGTCAAAGAGCTGCAAGCAATATACGATAAATACGGCTACTCTCATTATCTAATAGTAAAAAATGCTGAAATTCCGCCAATTTTTTTAGAGCATTTCCCCAAAGACTTTGATAAACTCCCCGCATCTGATGAGCGAAACGAGCTGTTTATTCGGATTCTAACCCCTCTGGCCCTAAAAATAAATCAAGAGATTATGTCGGAAAGGGAGCATATGCTAAAGCTCGAGAAATCATATCTGAGCAAGCAATCACTAACCACAAAAGAAGAACAAGAACTTGAGGCTTTAGCCAAGAAATATGATGTTTTCACCAGGCTCAAAGGGAAAGATAGAATTGAACTATACTTTAATCAGCTTAAAATCAAAATCAATCAGGTCTATCCTTCATTTTTAATTTCCATTTCCGCCGTTGAAACCGACTGGGGCTCATCAAGAATTGTTCAAGAAGCAAATTCTTTATACAAGGAACTGGTATGGCACACTCCCGAAGGCCTCACCCCGCAAGGAGAAGACGAGGACCACACTTATAAGATTCGCATTTTTCCAAATTTATATGAATCGATGAAATCCTATGCCCTAAAATTCAACTCTAACATCTCTTACGAACACGCAAGATTTTTGCGCGATTTGCGCTACCGCAGCGAAATAGTTCCATCTGGCAAAGGAGTGGTTCATGCCATGTTGTTTCAGTCCCCCTTAAAAAACTACATTGGCATACTAGATTATACCATAACCTTTT